>JBKHDZ010000010.1:0-23166 GCA_046541095.1 Alphaproteobacteria bacterium | reverse complement strand
CTCATGGAGAAAAGCGCGCAAATGAAAGCTGGTGTTATGTCTGGGCGCGATCCTAATACCGGGCAAACATTTGACCGCGATGATGATCACGATGAAAACACGGGCACAAGCCTGAAAGCCATTACATCGGGCATAGGGTTATGGGTTTTGGCCACAGCCAGCATTGCCTTGTTCATCGGCGCTTTTCTCGGTGTCAGTATTATCCCAACAACAGGATATTACGCAATGATTGCCGGGCTTGTCATCTGGGCCCTGTTTTTTATCAGCCTGCTTTATATCGAATATAAAACGGTACATACGATTGTTGGCGGCCTTGTTCAATCGGCCTTGAGCGGTTTGCGCACAACAACAGGCGCGATAAGCGGCATTTTAAGTCCTTCCAAAAGCTCACAAATGGATAAACAGGTTAAAAACACAGTTCACACCATTTACGAAGAGGCAGACAAAATTATCCGCAAGAATAATCTGAACAAAAAACTGGAAGAATATATATCCAGCATCACGCCGGAAATTCCCTCTCAAAAGGAGATGGCAAAAGATCTGGAGGAATTTATCGACAAGCTGGAAGTGCAAGAGCGCATCAATATCAATGATGATGACGTGTTCCGCATTATGGATTTGCAGCTGAGCAAAAATCCGAAATTCACAGAAGAAGATGCCAAGGGCATTCGTGATAATATTAAAAAAGCCCGCGAATCCGCAGATCAGGAAAGCACGAAATCACGCAAGCTGGCCGCTATTATCGACAGTATAGCGCCAATGTCGGACAAGGACGCAAAGAATTACCGCAAACGTTTATCCGAAATTCTGGACAACACCAGCAAGGACGAGCTGAACAGCGAGAATTTCGAGCGCGATATCGAAAAGTTGTTTGATGACCCTAAAGCCGGAACAGATCAAATTCTGGCGCGCCTTAAATATTTCGATAAGGAGATTTTAAAAGAAATCCTAAGCGAAATGCCACATATTAGCGAAGAGCGGGCCGACAAACTTGTTGAGATGGCGTATGGCCAAATCCGCTCGATGAAAAACAAAACGGCTGAAAAACAGCAAGGCTCTTACAAAAAAGCCAAAACAATACCGAAGAAAATCGAAGCCCGCATCGCCGCATTTTTTGATAATGCCGATGATCCGGCTTTGAATTACCGCGCATTAAAGAGTGACGTTCAAAGAATTTTCGAAGATCCTGCCCATGCCCCGCAAATTATAGGCGACCGCATGGATGAGATGGACCGTGACAGCGTTATTTCATTGATCGTGAACAATTCAAGCCTGAGCCGTAACCGTGCCGAAGAAGCGGCCGACCGCATTATGGATGCACGCCAGCGCGCCAGTGAAACACTGCGCAAGGTGCAAACAGAAGCACGCCGCCGTTATCAATATACGCGCCGCAAATCCATCATCGCGGCCGAACATGCGCGAGAGAACACTGTGCTGGCTTCATGGTGGCTTTTTGGTAGCGCCGCTGTCAGCGCCTTGGCATCTGTTCTGGGGGCTTTTATGGCGGTAGTTGTATAAACTTTCGAATAATACTTTTAATTCAAGAAAGCGGCCCTCAAAAAGGGCCGTTTTTTTATAGCCTGCTTTTTATAAATTATTTAACGCCAAGGCATCTTTCAGTGTCATTCCGACCAACCGTAGCGAGCGGAGGAAGCTCATCCCAAGCCATAGATCCCTCGATTTCACTCGGGATGACAGCTAATTAAAAGAAATTCAGGAGTGGATGATTTTACACCAAACGGCTTTGCTTAAGGGCGGCTTCGATAAAGCTCACAAATAGCGGGTGCGGATCGAAAGGTTTGGATTTCAGTTCAGGGTGATATTGAACGCCAATAAACCAGGGATGATCGGGACGCTCGCAAATTTCTGGCAACTTACCGTCAGGCGATAGACCGGAGAAAACAAGCCCCTGCTCTTCCAGCTTGTCTTTATAATTGATATTCACTTCATAACGGTGGCGATGCCGCTCGCTAATATCCTGCCCGCCGTATATCTCGGCAACCTTTGATCCATCGACCAAATGCGCAGGATACGCACCAAGGCGCATAGTGCCGCCCAAATCAACATCTTCGCCGCGTTTTTCCTTGGTATTGCCTTTGGCCCATTCGGTCATGAGGCCGATAATATGCTCCCCGTCCCCTTCAAACTCGGAAGAGGTTGCATTTTCAATACCGCAGAGATTGCGCGCAGTTTCCAGAACGGCCATTTGCAAACCAAAACAAATACCGAAAAACGGAATTTTTTTCTCGCGCGCATATTGAACGGCTTTGATTTTTCCTTCCGCGCCACGCTCGCCGAAACCGCCCGGCACAAGAATACCATGCACACCTTCAAGATATTGCGCAGGATCTTCTTTTTCAAAAACGGAAGATTCAATGAATTCCAGCTCGACCTTGGCTTTATTGGCAATACCGCCATGAATAAGCGCCTCATTCAAGGATTTATAACTATCGGCCAGATTGGTGTATTTACCAACAATGGCAATTTTGACTTCGCTTTCGGGGTTTTTAATCCTGCGAACAATCCGCTCCCAGGTAGAGAGATCAAGATCGGGAATATCTTCAATCCCGAATGACTTCATCACCTGTTTATCCAGCCCTTCGGTATGATAGGTCAAAGGCACTTCATAAATGGTTGGTACATCCAATGCGGGTATTACTTTTTCTTCCGGGATATTGCAAAAAAGGCCAATCTTGGAACGCTCTTCAGGATCTATCGGACGGTCGGCTCGGCACAATAAAATCTGCGGGCGAATACCGTAACTCATTAACTCCTTAACAGAATGCTGTGTCGGCTTGGTTTTCAGCTCTCCCGCCGCCGGGATATAGGGCAGCAAAGTGACATGAATGAACAAGGCACGCTCGCGCCCGACTTCATTTCCGAACTGGCGAATGGCTTCCAAAAACGGCAAGGATTCGATATCACCCACGGTTCCGCCAATCTCACATAGAACAAATTCGGCTGTGCCTTCTTTTTCGCGGATAAAGTCCTTAATCTCGTTTGTAATATGGGGTATAACCTGAATAGTGGCGCCCAAATAATCGCCGCGGCGCTCTTTTTGCAACACATTCGTATAAATACGGCCTGTTGTAATATTGTCATTCTGACGGGCGGGAACGCCTGTAAAGCGTTCGTAATGGCCAAGATCCAGATCGGTTTCCGCCCCATCATCGGTAACGAAAACTTCCCCATGCTGAAAAGGGCTCATCGTTCCGGGGTCCACATTCAGATAAGGGTCGAGCTTGCACAGGCGGACGCTGTACCCTCTTGCCTGCAACAATGCCCCAAGCGCAGCGGAGCCGAGGCCTTTTCCCAAAGAGGAAACAACGCCGCCAGTAATAAATATAAATCGTGTCATGTTAGTTTTTTGCCAGTTTACTCCGCGATCGGTGCGGAAGGAAATTCACCACTCTCGTTTTCGGGGATTTCCCCTTCATTATTCATTTCGCCTTCTATTGCAGGCGTATTTTCGATTTCTTCTAAAATACCTGTACTATTGGTATGCGTGCCAGCCATAATGCCCAGCACCAGACTTGTTGTAAAAAAAGCAACCGCGCATATGGCTGTCGCACGCGTAAGAAAACTGGCTGTACCTCTGGGCGTTGCCAGATCACCGGCGCCGCTGCCGCCACCAATACCAAGACCGCCACCTTCCGAGCGTTGCATTAATACAAGCCCGATAATGGCAAGAGCCAGGAATAAATGTATAACCAGTATTACGTTTTCCATGTCATATTTTCTTGTTTTATTGTTTTAAATCGCCTGCGCTATTCCAAGGTAATCCTCGGCTTTCAGGCTTGCCCCGCCAATCAGTGCGCCATCGACATTATCAAGATTTAAGATGTCTCCGGCATTATTCGGTTTTACGGAACCGCCATACAAAATACGTATATTTGCGCCATCCGCAAGCATTTCTTTTAATTTTTCACGGATTGCCCCATGCATTTCGAGAATATCTTCATTGCTGGCCGTTTTGCCGGTTCCAATCGCCCAGATAGGCTCATAGGCAATAACCACGTTTGCGGCTGTTGCCCCCTCAGGCAGACAGGCTTCAACCTGCCCTAAAACGGTTTTAATTTCATGCCCGAATTCGCGCTGTGTTTCACTCTCACCGACACAAATAATCGCGCTCATTTTATGATCGATAATTTTTTGCGCCTTGGCTTTCACAATCGCATCGCTTTCCTTGTGATATTCGCGGCGCTCGGAATGGCCGCAAATCACATATTGACATTCACTTTCACTAAGCATTGAGGCCGAAATATCACCCGTGTAGGCCCCATTATCCTGATGAGAGCAATCTTGCGCCCCGAAACTTAACAGATCGTGATTAAGGGACGCGTGCCGAATGGTCGGCAAATAAATAAAAGGCGGACATACCAGAAATTCGCAAGTTTCTTTTAAAGCAGTGTTTTGATGAATGCCATTAATTATATCGGCAATAAGGCCCTTTGCCTCATCGAGCGAACAGTTCATCTTCCAGTTTCCGGCAATCAATTTTTTCACAAATAACCTCTTTATTCTCGAATTCCGATCTCTTGTTGTTACATTTTTGCGCAAAAGATTGCAATCGCTGTTGCCCGATTATCCAAAACCATCTTATAGTGTCGCCACAAGCAAACGAAACAAAGCGGGTAAAATGCAATGGTAATGCAAGCAATGCACAGCGGAAAAGGTTCCATCCTGATTAAAGGTTTTTTCTTCGGGCTTTTAATTCTGGCCGCCGCAGGCCTTGTTCTGACCGATGTTGGCGGCTTTTTTCGCGGCGGTGTCGGAAATAACGATGTGGCCAAAGTCGGGCAGGACAAAATCTCGATTGTGGAATTCGACCGTTCGGCAAGACGCACGCTGGCTCGGATGGGGATGACCCCGCAGCAGGCATTGCAGATGGGATATTTAAACCAGATTCTCAATGGCGAAATTCGCCGCTCTTTATTCCAGCAGATTGCTCTTGACCAAGGCATTAAAATCAGTCGCGCCGAAGTTGCCCGCCAGATTGATGCCATGATAGCACCTATGGTAGGCGAGGGGGACAGCAAGCAAGAAATTCTGGAGCGCCTTTTACAAAATCAGGGCTTTAGCGAAGGCGAATTCGTACGCAATGTTTCTGCGGAAGCCGCAGCCGGAATTCTGGCGCAGGCCATTCAAAACCCTTATCTAACCTCCAATGATAATCTTGCCGCAGATTTGCTGGACTATCAAAATGAAAGCCGGAGCGTTGAATTTATCACCTTTTTTAATAACGAGGTTGAGGGCATTGAAAATCCGAGCGATGCAGAATTGCAAAGCCTTTACGAGGCGTATAAATCCCGCCTTATCATTCCCGAAAGCCGCACAATTACTGTTGGCACCCTGCAAACAGATGCTCTGGAAGAAACAATCGAAATCCCGGAAGAACAAATACGCGATATTTATAATGATGATATCGAGATGTATAAAGTGCCAGAACAGCGCTTTTTAAAGCAGGCCATTGTTGACGATCAGGAAACAGCGCAGAAAATTTTTGAAGCCGCACAAGAAGGCAGCGATATCAAAACAGCCGTAAATGAAGCCACAGGTGAAGAGCAAGGATATATTGATACACAAGGCTATGAGGAAGATGGTTTGATCGAAGATATTTCCGCCGTTGTATTTGCCGAAGAAAGCCCGAAAGAAGGAACATTATACGGACCTATAGAAAGCCCGCTTGGCTGGCATGTCTTGCAACTCACCAAGATACAAGCCCCCTACACCAAATCTTTTGAAAGCGTAGAGGAATCACTTCGCAGTGAATTGCTGGCTGATGAACTGGCCGACCAGCGCTATGATATGATTGCAGAAGTCGAGGATTTACTGGCGGGAGGCGCAAGCATCGATGAAATAAACCAGATTATTCCTATTGAAACAATAGTGATCGAAAACGTAACCACGCAAGGGGCATTTGCAGAAAAGAACCATCCACTTGATGTTTTCGGGGAAGATCAGCAAACAATCACCGAACTTGCTTTTGAATATTTCGAAGGCGAAGCCTCTCCTGTTACCGAGCTCTCTAATAACAACCTCGTCTTTGTGCGCGTTGATTCCATTAAAGATCAAAGCTACAAGCCTTTTGAAGAAGTGCGCGGTGATCTTGAAACAATGTGGATGCGCGATCAAAAACGGCTTTCCAATCAAGAAAATGTGAGCGATATTCTCAATACTGCCACAATAGAAGAAACCGGTTTTGATACCCTGACAGAAACTTTGAACAAAGAGCGCAAAACTCTAAGCAATCTTACAAGAAGCGGAGATTTACAAGCGCCTTTGACAGCATCTTCTTTAGAAACGTTATTTAATGCGGATCTTAGCGAGATGATTATGTTCGAAATAGAAAACGGTTATGCTTTGGGTCAAATCACAAATATTGATTTCACCGCGCCGGAAAATACCGAAGAAGAATTAGAGGCCGTTCAAGACAGACTGATGCAAACAGCGCCCAATGAAGCGCTGGGAATCTATTTTGAAATGATGCGCCAGGATTATTCCATTGTGGTAAATGATAATGTCCTGCAACGCGTTTATGGTAGCACAAACACACAATAAACAGCTCTAATCACTATGACATCTGTCCAATTCCAGCCATCCCTTGAAGGCTTTCAAAAGCATTATGATAATGAGAAAACGCAGCTTGTTTATACATGGATACCGGCTGACTTAACCACGCCCGTTTCGGCTTACTTGAAACTCTGCGCCGCCCAGAAATATGCTTTCCTGCTGGAATCAGTAGAGGGCGGAAGCGTTTTGGGGCGCTATTCCATCATCGGCTTTGATCCTGATCTGATCTGGTCATGCAGCAATGAAAGCGTGAAATTATGGCATGATTTCGGTTCTTGGGATTTAAGTAATAAAGAAATATTGCCCTCTTTAGAGGAAATTATAGCCTCCTGCAAAATTGATGTAGAGCCGGATGATGTCCCCCCTATGGCTGTATCAGGCTTATTCGGGTATATGGGCTATGACATGATCCGGCAGGTTGAAAAAATTCCCGATGAGAACCCTGATTCTCTCGGGATTCCTGAGAGCATAATGATCCGCCCTAATCATCTTGTTATCTTTGACAACGTCAAGAACATGATGTGTCTGGTTAAACCTGTTTATACCCATAGCGGCACCAACCCAAAAAGCGCCGAGGAATTATACCGCGAACATTGCGCGGATTTACAAAAGCTGATGAACCGTTTGCAAAAAGGTCTGAAATATTTTCCTGCACAAACCAGCTTAAAAACGCCATTGGAAATTTCTTCCAATACCACGAAGAATGAATATTGCGCCATGGTTGAAAAGGCCGTTGAATATATTCGCGCAGGCGATATTTTTCAGGTTGTCCCCTCGCAGAGATTTTCCGTGCCTTTTGATTTGCCGTCTTTTGAATTATACCGCAGCCTGCGCCGTGAAAACCCCTCGCCTTTCCTGTTTCATTTTCAATTTAATGACTTCTCGCTTGTCGGCTCCAGCCCCGAAATACTGGTGCGGGTGCGCGATGAGGAAGTTACAATTCGCCCGCTGGCCGGAACGCGCAAAAGGGGGCAAAGCCCGCAGGAAGATAAAGAATTGGCGCAGGATTTATTAAACGATCCCAAAGAGCGCGCAGAGCATCTTATGCTGTTGGATTTGGGGCGCAATGACGTGGGCCGCATATCCCAAATCGGCAGTGTCGAAGTTACCGATCAATTCGTGGTCGAATATTATTCCCACGTCATGCACATTGTTTCAAATGTGATTGGCAAGATCAAACCTGACGTTCAGATTTTAGAGGCTTTGTTTTCAGGCTTTCCTGCTGGCACGGTAAGCGGCGCGCCCAAAATAAGGGCCATGGAAATCATAGACGAGCTGGAAAAAGAGCGCCGTAGCTTTTATGGCGGCTGCGCGGGGTATATTTCGGGCAATGGAACAATGGATACGTGTATAGCGCTACGTACAGGGCTTGTTAAGAACAATACGCTTTACGTGCAGGCCGGCGCAGGAGTTGTGGCTGATAGTAAACCTGAGTCCGAATATGAAGAAACCCGCAACAAGGCTATGGCCCTTATCCGGGCGGCAGAGAATGCCTTAAAAATGCATTCCGGGAACCAATAGGTAAAAATTCAATATCTTCAAAATAAGAAACCGTATTTTTTAAAGGCAGTGTAGCGTGTTTCTTTTCATCTTCGAATTTCTGTACAAGCGCACTCACAGGCACCAGTTCCAGACCACGCTCTTTAATACTTGGCATCCATAACTTCAAAGCCTCAATCGTGTTCTTTTTCGGATGACCTATAGCAATAGCCTGCCCGTTTCGCTTGGCGGTTTTTTCAAGCTGATCCAAGGCCGCTATGACGCTTTCCAGAGTATCGTAATGATCGAGAAAGACATCACGCTCGGCATATTCAACGCCGTATTGATGCGCCGTTTTGGCGGCAACTGACGTATGAATGGTTTTGGAATCCACAAATAAAAGATCACGTTCCTTCAAAACGGGCATAAGCCAGTTCATGGCCTCCTCGTCTTGGGTAAGTTTACTGCCCATATGATTATTGATGCCGACATATCCCTCAAAGCTCGAGAAAATATCCTCATCCAGCCGTTGCAAAAAAGCCTCGCGGTCCAAATCTGTCGTTAATCCTGCAGGTCCCAGATCCAGATCAGGGTTCATCGGCTCCATCGGCACATGGATAATCAACTCATGGCCTTTTTGCATTGAAGGTTTTGTGAATGTTTCAAGCCTTTCCGCATAAGGTAAAAATGCAAGTGTAAGAGGCGCGGGTAAATCCACAACTTCTTGTGTATAATTGCGCGATACCCCCATATCATCAATAATGATTGCAATTTTTGCGCGGGTTTTGCCATCCCATTGCGGCTTGGGTATAGCAATGTGCGGCGGGTTTATCTTTTCAGGCTGCACTATTTTAGGTTTTAAAAGAGTTTGCTTCTTGTTCGGAATGCTTTCGGGTTGCGGCATGAGAGAGGAAAAATCAAAAGAAGGCGGTGGTTCTGCTTTTTCAGGGTAATTTTTATTTATCGTGTTTTTTGAAGAAAAAGCGCGTTTGTTGTCATCCGCGGCACTTAAAATTTCCTCATACGTGCTTTCAGGCTGGCTATCCTGAAGTTTATAGCTATCAATACCATCAATCATAAAGACCTTGATGAAAACCATCATAATCAAGGCAATAAGCGTAAAGCGCAAATGAGCAGAGGAACGAAAAGAACTTTTCATACTTATCAGGATATCCTCTGCGCAGCGAAAAGAAAACAGGCTTTTCATCAATATACTTGCTTTTTTTGTGCGCTCTTAGCATATTGCTTGGCAATAATAGAGGGGCAAAAATGCTTTTGATGATCGATAATTACGATAGCTTCACATATAATCTGGTGCAGTATTTTGGCGATCTCGGACAGAATTGCAAAGTTTTACGCAACGATGAAAAAACGGCTGACGAACTGATTGATTTAAAGCCCGATGGAATTATTATCTCCCCCGGCCCCAGCGATCCCGATCATAGCCATGTCAGCCTTGAGATTGTAAATAAAGCGGCCAAACATAACATACCGCTTTTGGGTGTTTGTCTGGGGCATCAATGCATAGGCCAAGCCTTTGGCGGCACAATTACGCGTGCGCCTGAACCCATCCATGGAAAAGTATCGGAAATAATACATTCCAACACGATCATTTTTAATGATATCCCCTCCCCTTATGCGGTAACGCGCTATCATTCACTCATTATCGAACGCAGTTCATTGCCCGAGTGTTTAACCATTACGGCTGAGACAAAGGACGGCATTATCATGGGGGTATCCCACAAAGAAAAAAACATACACGGCATTCAATTCCATCCCGAAAGCATTGCAACAGAACATGGACACAAGCTTTTGGAAAATTTTGTGAGGTTATTATGAGTACAATCGTCAATGATGCCGTTACTCGTTTGCAAGACGGTCAATCTCTGACCGAGTCTAATATGGCCGATGCCATGAGCGATATTATGGACGGCAAGGTCGATGATGATACTCTGAGCGCCTTTTTGCTAGCCTTGGCCGACAAAGGAGAAAACGTAGCTGAAATTACTGGCGCAGCGCGCGTTCTGCGTGAAAAAGTCTCCGGCGTAAAAGCACCTGTCAATGCGCTGGATTGCTGTGGTACCGGCGGCGATAGCTCGGGGACGTATAACATTTCAACTGCGGTAGCGATAGTACTTGCAGCCTGCGGCGTTCCCATTGCCAAGCACGGCAACCGCGCGGCCAGCTCCAAATCCGGTGCGGCCGATGTTCTGGAAGCTATGGGCGTTAATCTGAATATGGCGCAAGCTGATCTGGAATATGCATTAAAAGAGTTTAACTTCGCTTTTTTAATGGCGCCCAATCATCATCCATCCATGAAAAATGTGGCCAGCGTCCGCAAATCACTCGGCAAGCGCACAATTTTCAACCTTCTGGGGCCACTGGCCAACCCTGCCGGTACGCGCTACCAGCTTTTGGGCGTGTATGATAAAGCATGGCTTGTTCCGATTGCAGAAACATTGAAAAAGCTTGGCACCAAACGTGCCTGGGTGGTGCATGGCAGTGATGGTATGGATGAAATTACACTGACAGGCAAAACGCACATCGCTATCATGGATGCCGAAGAAGATGAAATCGCAACCAAAACTCTTACGCCCAAGGATTTCGGTCTGGAAAAATGCACAATGGCCGATTTGAAAGGCGGTGATGCCGAGAAGAATGCCAAGGCTTTGCGCGCAATTCTGGAAGGCGAAATAAGCCCCTACCGTGATATCGTGCTGGCCAATGTTGCGGCAGGGCTGGTTATACATGGCAGCGCCGCCGATTTAAAAGAGGGTGTTGCCAAAGCGGCAGAGGCCATTGATAGCGGTTTTGCATGGGAAAATTTTTGTGATTACATCGCTTTTACACGCTCTAAAGTTGATGAAGCCATAGAAGATCAGGGATTTGTGCGCGGTGAGTGAGAATGTTCTTGATAAAATCTGCGCGCAAACTTTGCGTGATCTTGAAGCACGTAAAAAGCAAAAGCCATTGGAACAGGTGAAAGAAAGCCTTACCGATGCGCCTCCGGTACAGGGCTTTTTGAACGCCATTAAAACCAAGGTAAATACCGATCAAACCGCGCTTATTTGCGAGATAAAAAAAGCCTCACCCAGCAAAGGATTAATCCGCGAGAATTTCAAGCCGGGTGAACTTGCCAAGGCTTATGAACAAGGCGGCGCGGCTTGTTTATCGGTTTTAACCGATGCACCCTTTTTTCAAGGTCATATGGATTACCTGATAGAGGCGCGCGAAGCCTGCTCCCTACCCGTCCTTCGCAAGGATTTCATGCTGGATCCCTACCAGATTTATGAAGCGCGGGGGATTGGCGCCGATTGCATTTTGCTGATTGTTGCCGCGCTTGATGATCCCGAGCTTGCCTCACTTTATGATTTATCTAAAACACTGGGTATGGATGTGCTGGTTGAGGTACATGATGAAAAGGAATTACATCGCGCTATGAACCTCAAGCCTGACCTCCTTGGCATTAACAACCGCAATCTCAAAACGCTGGATGTCAATGTCCAAACCTCGCATGATTTGGGACATCTGGCGCAGGATTGCGGCTCTGTCCTCGTATCGGAAAGCGGCATTTACACAAAAGAGGATATAAAATCCTTAAAATCTTCTGGTTTTCATACATTTTTGATCGGCGAAAGTTTGATGCGCCAGGACAATGTGGAAAAAGCCACAAACTCTTTACTTGGTTAAGGCACTAACCTTAAATATTTGACACAAAGCATGAACTAAAGTAGAACATATATAGGACACGCGAATCAAAATCCGTCCATTTAATAGATAAAGAGAGAATTTATGCTGACCAAAAAACAACGCGAATTGTTGCTTTATATTCATGATCATATGACGGAAGATGATATTGCCCCGTCTTTTGAAGAAATGAAGGAAGCACTGGGGCTTAAATCAAAATCAGGTATTCATCGCTTAATTACCGGACTTGTGGAGCGCGGCTATATCGAAAAACTGCCGCATCGCGCGCGTGCCCTTGCCATTAAAAAAATGCCGGAAGGGGGCAACATACACACGCAGAACTCTGCCTCATCTCCCCTGCCGCCCTCTAATTCGGATATGATATCGGTTCCCGTTTACGGGAAAATTGCGGCCGGAACACCGATTGAAGCGATCCAACACGAATCACATGCGGTCAGTATTTCCCCTGATATGATAAGAAGCGGTGAGCATTATGCCTTGATGGTAGAGGGTGATTCTATGGTCAATGCAGGTATCCATGATGGTGACACGGTTATCATTCAGCGATGCGCTACGGCTGAAAACGGCACAATTATAGTGGCATTGGTGGATGATGAGGAAGCAACCCTTAAACGCCTGCGCCGTGCGGGTAATAAAATAGTGCTGGAGCCGGAAAATGATGCTTACGAGCCGCAGATCCTGGAGCCTGAGCGGGTTAAAATTCAAGGTCGTCTGGTTAGCCTCATGCGCACATATCATTAAAACATAAAATAAGTTTTGCGCTTTAAGCGGCTATCTTTTTAGATTAATTTTATATTCATTCGGCGTTCCAGGGCCGTTGCCAGCTTAGCATATCCTTATTGGTGAGAATGCGCATTTCCTTATCATCAGAAAAATAAACCGCGTGCATGCCATTTCTATGCACATCAAATCTATCGATCACCTTGGCCGCGCAGGGAATAAAGACTGGCTCCCTTGAAATCAATAAATCCGCCCAACTGCAATCTTCTAAATGCGCATAAGAGGACATGGAAATCGCTAATTTCCTGTCATTGATAATGGTGCGGCACCCCAGATCATCGCAGTGATCAGGCGCAATTTTTCCAATCAAGGCCGCCGTATCTTTTTCAAGACCAAAACTCTGCTCCCAGTTTTCGCGGGTAAATTTCTCGCGGCGCAGTGTATTGACCCGAAATTGCTCTTTGGGCTGTGTCAGGGCAATTAAATCACTACTTTCAGAAACAAGAATAGAGGGTTGTTTTTCAAAGAAAATGTATAAAAAAGCAATAGCTGAAATGAAGCCGCCCAGATAGCATAACGGCCCCTTCCACAAAATCATAAATACTAAGCCACAGGACATCGCCAAAAATATCCAGAACGAAAACGCATGTAATCGCCAAACGGCACCTTCCAACCCGGCAACATAATGCGCGGCATCGGTAATCTGGGCAATCCCAAGGCCCATGAATTGTAAAGGCAAAGTTTCAAGATTAAGAGGCATCAAAACCATGGAAATTATCGCACTCGGCATAACCCAAAACGCCATAATCGGAATGGCAATCATATTGGCCAGCACATTATAGGTGGCAAAGTGCTGGAAGTGATATAAAGAAAATGGCGCGGTCGCAAGCCCCGCAATCACAGATGTCATGGCAATACTGATGAAATAAAATCCTGCGCGCTGTATCCCGTTCATATTACGCCGCCACGCAATCAAGCGCGGACGTATCCATTCATAAAATGCCACCAGCGCAGTAACTGCAGCAAAGGATAGCTGAAAGCTTGCAGAAAGAAGGCTGTAAGGCGAAATAATCAGGACTATAAGTGCTGCAAAAACCACAAGGCGCAAAGATATAGGCGAGCGATCCAATATAATTGCACAAAAGACCACACTGCTCATCAACATTGCGCGCTGTGTTGGGACGGTTGCACCCGCTAAAAACATATAGATAAGACCGCCCGCCATAGCAAAAAGCGCCGCATATTTCTTAACAGGGTGATACAAGGCAAAATTACCCGCCGAGGCCATCAACAGCCGCGCAAAGAAAAAAAGTGCCCCGCAAACAAGACCCACATGCAGCCCCGATATGGCCAGCAAATGCGCCAGCCCTGCATCGCGCAAGGCATCGCGGTCCGCATCTGTTATGCCTGCGCGCATCCCGTTCATCAAGGCTGTGGCTACCCCTGCGCGCTCTTCATCGGGCAAGGCGGCATAAACCTTGGCCGTGATCGCATGACGCATGGCTTCAACTTGGCTGAAAAAACCGCCTTTATTCCCTGATTCTAATATTTGAACATTGGTATAGATAAAGCCAACAGCACCGATCCCTTGAAAATAAAGATGTTTGCGGAAATTAAAACCGCCCGGCAATAACGGCCCCGATGGCGGCATTAATTCAGCCAAAGCGGAAATGCGATCTCCGACTTGAATGCCGGCATCGCTTCTAAGGCGCAAACGAACCTTGTGCGGGGTCATATCCGGCGCAAGATCTTCCACGGCAACATTTGAAAGCAAAATTCTAGCATCATAATCAGGCTTCATCATTTCTATCTGCTCGACCCTGCCGCTAACGGTGACAGGACCCAACTCTTCACTTATAATAGGGGCATGCACCCTGATTTGGTGAATTTTTGCAGCCATAAAACCAAGAGCTGGCAATAAAGCCAAAGCAAAGACAAGACGTAGAGAAAGAATTCTGCTCTGATTTCCGCTAATCATCGCCAAGATCGCTAATGAGAGCAAAAGCGCAAAAACAGGCAAAATTACAGGTGGTTCCTGCCCCAGTAAAAAATATACGCCAATCCCGCAGGATAAAAAAGCAGGGCACCAGTAAATAAAGCGGCCATATTGCAGGGCAATCTGCTCCCTGCCCCAGTCCAGAACAGATGGCGCGCGCACATGTGCATTATTTTCTGCACGGCAATAACGGTTTTGAACGTCCAGCATAAAGCCTTGCCTTGAATTCCCCAACAATTTGGCTTATTTGAAAGAAGACTAAAGCACAAATAAAAACAAAAATCAGGTTTAAAATGACAAATAAAGTTGTAACGCGCTTTCCGCCTTCTCCTACAGGCTATATGCATATCGGCACGGCCAGAACGGCTCTGTTTAACTGGATTTACGCCCGTAAAAACGGCGGCAAAATGCTCTTTCGCATTGAAGATACAGACCGCAAACGCCACAATGAAGATGCCGTGCAAAACCTGATCGAGGGCCTTGAATGGCTGGGCATTGATTGGGATGGGGAGATCGTATCCCAATATGAACAGCGCGCGCGGCATGCCGAAATTGCCAAGACGCTGCTTGATAAAGGCGCGGCCTATAAATGCTATTGCACACCGGACGAGCTGGAGCATATGCGCGAAACCGCCAAGAAAGAAGGACGCATCACTTTTTATGACCGCAGATGGCGCGATAAAGACGATAGCGATGCTCCGCAAGACCGCAATTATGTGATCCGCATCAAAGCCCCGTTAGAGGGTCAAAGCACCCTTCATGATAAAGTGCAGGGAAAAGTCACTTTGAACAATGAACAGCTGGATGATTTTATCATCCTGCGCTCGGATGGCAGCCCCACCTATATGCTCTCGGTTGTGGTGGATGATTATGATATGGGTGTCACCCATGTCATCCGTGGGGATGATCATTTAAACAACACCTTTCGCCAGAACATTATTTATGAAGCCATGAACTGGGATAAGCCGGAATATGCGCACCTCCCCCTTATTCTTGGGCCGGATGGGACCAAAATGTCAAAACGCCATGGCGCAGCCAGTGTCGAGGAATATCGCAAAATGGGCTATCTGCCTGCCGCATTGCGTAACTATCTCCTACGTTTAGGATGGAGCCACGGTGATGATGAAATCATTTCCGATGCGCAGGCGCTGGAATGGTTTGATTTATCAGGATGCAATAAAGCCGCTGCCCGCTTTGATTTTGACAAATTGGAGAGCCTGAACCCGCATTATATCAAGCAAACAGATAATGCCGAGTTATTGGAACGTTGCCTTCCATTGTATGAAGAACGCCTGAACAAGCCTCTGGATGAAGCGTCAAAAATGATGATTTTACAATCCATGGATGAATTAAAGTCACGCGCTAAAACCCTACTCCAAATTATTGAAGAATCATTGTTTTATGCCGATAAAAATATCACGCCCGATGAAAAGGCGGGTGATATAATCGGGTCAGATGACGCGCAACAGGTACTTGCAGAAATCCCGGACAGGCTTGAAAAAATTCAGAATTGGAACGCGGAGAACATTATGCAGGCCAGCAAAGACTACGCAAAAGAAAAACTGGATGGAAAGCTTGGAAAAGTCGGTATGCCGCTTCGGGCAAAGATTACAGGGCGCACCGCATCACCGGGCATTTTTCACGTCATGGAAATTCTGGGACAAAAAGACACGCTCGAGCGTTTGCGCCGCTAGCATTAAAATAACCATTATATTTCCAGCTTTCGCAGTTGCGAAAAACATGGCATACTCTGAACCGGGTTTACAAAATAAAAAGAAGGGATTCGTAAACAATGTCTGCTGAAAAAAATCCTGCCGGTGAAAGTATGCCGGAGAAAACATTTACACTAACAAACGATCAAACAGGGGAAAGTGTAAAATTGCCCGTGCGAGAAGGCACTGTTGGGCCAAGTGTTATCGACGTTCGCAATTTATATGGACAGACAGGTCACTTCACCTTTGACCCCAGCTTTACGGCCACAGGAAGCTGTAAATCCCGCCTGACTTATATCGATGGGGAAAAAGGCATATTGATGCATCGCGGTTACAGAATTGAAGATCTGGCCGAACATGCCAGCTTTTTGGAAGTCGCCCATTTATTGCTTTACGGGGATTTACCGAATAAAGAAGAATACAAGAGTTTTGAACATGACATCACCTATCACACAATGGTGCATGATCAGGTCAATTATTTTTTCCGCGGTTTTCGCCGTGATGCACACCCTATGGCCGTTATGTGCGGCGTGGCTGGGGCTTTATCGGCCTTTTACCACGATTCTCTTGATATATGGGATCCCCAACAACGTGAAATCTCTGCGCATCGCTTAATTGCCAAAATTCCTACATTAGCGGCCATGACATATAAATATTCCGTTGGGCAACCCTTTATGTTCCCCCGCAATGACCTCAGCTATCCTGAGAATTTCTTATATATGTGTTTTGCTGTGCCGCCCGAGCCATTCGAGGTAAACCCAATTCTGGCGCGTGCCATGGACCGGATTTTGATTTTGCATGCCGATCACGAACAAAATGCATCAACGTCAACAGTGCGCCTAGCAGGCTCTTCACAAGCCAATCCTTTTGCCTGTATAGCCGCCGGAATTGCCTCTTTATGGGGGCCGAGCCATGGTGGTGCCAATCAGGCCGTTCTTGAAATGCTGGATCAAATCGGTACCAAAGACCGCATTCCCGAATTTCTGGAGCGTGCCAAGAATAAAGATGATCCATTCCGCCTGATGGGCTTTGGTCACCGCGTTTATAAAAACTTTGACCCCCGCGCCAATGTTCTTAAAAAATCCTGCGATGAAGTATTGGAAGATTTGGGAATTAATGATCCACGTCTTGAACTGGCCATGGAATTGGAGCGCATTGCCCTGGAAGATGAGTATTTCGTCGAACGCAAACTCTTCCCCAATGTGGATTTCTATTCAGGCATCATTCTAAAAGCAATGGGCTTCCCGACATCCATGTTCACCGTTTTATTTGCCGTCGCCAGAACAGTGGGCTGGGTGTCACAATGGAAAGAAATGATCGAAGAACCATCTTTAAAAATCGGCCGCCCGCGCCAGCTTTACACAGGCCCTACCGAGCGGGCTTATATACCGATGGACAAACGAAAATAAGAAAAGCGATTAATTTTTATAAAATAAAGGCCGCGATAATTTTTTATCCGGCCTTTTTCTTGGCCTGCTCGGTATTTTGAACGTCCACTGCGGATGATTTTTTGCCGCCGCTATCGTTCAAAAGTTTAATTATATATTTTGCTGCCCGCATTGAAGGACGCTCGTCCTTGTTATTATCCAGAACATCGCGGATTTTGGTCATCTCGCTCTTTTGTTTATTGGCTTCTTCATCACTGGCAAGCAATTCAAGCACCTTTGCGGAAACTTTTTCGGGCTTGCAATTAAATTGCAAAAATTCAGGCACGACTTGATTGCCGAGAATAATATTGGCCAAATGCGCATATTTGACTTTGGCCAGCAAACGTACAATTAAGAAAGTTAAAGGGTGCGTTTTATAAACGATGACATGCGGTACGCCCGCATAAGCCAATTCCAATCCTACCGTTCCAGACACAGCAATGGCCGCATCACAAGCCGCCATGGCATCCCATTTATGCTTTTGATCGCTTTCTACATAAGCCGGAATATTAATATCCTGCAAAAGCTGAAGCACATCATATTCCAGTGCCTCTAATGTCGGGATAACCAAATGCACATTATCGATTTTTTCGGAAATGTAAATCGCCGTTTCCTTGATAATTTGCGCATTATTTTTGAATTCGGATTCGCGGCTGCCAAAAAACAATCCTAATAACAAGGCATTATCGGGAACCTCATGCATTTCGCGGTAGTTTTTTTCATTGCCCTGGGCTGGATTGTCCTGGGTAATAGGATGGCCAACAAAAACAGAGCGCAATTTGTGTTTTTTGAAATAATCCGGCTCGAAAGGAAACAGGCAGATCATGGCATCCAGAAATTGTGCGACCAATTTTGCACGCCCTGGCCGCCAGGCCCAAACCGTAGGGGCAACATAATGAATTAATCTGGCCTTAACCGCGGAATTAGCGCGCAGCTTTTTTTGTAAAAGAAAATTGAAGTCAGGGAAATCGATCGTAATAACCGCATCAGGCTCCAGTTTTGTAACTTCCTGCACAATCGCATTTCTGACTTTCATTAATTGCGGCAAGCGCATCACGGCTTCCCATATGCCGATAACAGTCAATTCTTTCATGGGTAGCAATGTATTCATTCCTGCGGCCTGCATTAAATTCCCGCCAATGCCATGGAATTCGGCTTGTGGATCCTGTTCTTTTAATGCTTCAATCAACTTGGCTCCCAGTGAATCGCCGGACGGCTCACCTGCCACTAAAAAATATTTCATGTTATATAATCCTCTACGCTAATAGCCATGATAAAGATTTTATTATTATCTGCAATATCGCGCATCATCTCCGGGTCAACAAAAAGCGTATTTTGGGCTTCCACGATAATGCCCGCAAGCCCAGATTGCGAAGCTGCCAATACTGTTTCAGGCCCGATTGTCGGAAGATCAAGGCTACGGCTTTGCTGTGGTTTGGATATTTTAACCAGAATACCGCCCTCTCCATGCCTTAAATATCCATGACAGCGCCGAATTAAAGCATCAGTACCTTCAATACCCTCCACACCGATAACCATCCCTTGTTGCACGATTACAGACTGCCCGATATCCAGACGTCCGATTTCACGCGCCGTTACAATGCCCCGCTTTATCGTTTCGCGCATTTTTGGAGAAGGTTTGAATTTCCCGAGCGCACCTTCGGTGGCTAATAAATCATCCATAAATTCATGCGCCCCATGCACGGCAAAACCTTCTTCGATAAAGACATCATGGAGCATTTCCAGCAGATCATTGTCCCCCATGGCTTTCATTCCCATACGGGCAAGAAGAGCGGCCCCCTTCATATCCGGCTTTATTTGAGAAAGCGCGGGCCTTGTAATTCCGCCAATCATCACAATATCGCGTATATCATGGTTTTTAAGCGTTTTGAAAATTTTCCCGGCAGCCCCCATGTTACACCAGCTATGCTCAAACCCCTGCACAATATCTTTGGGGGTCTGACCTTCAAAAGCGATGATGAAAGGCTCTATATCATTCTTACGGCAATTTTGCGCCAGTTTTTTGGGAAGATTTCCTTGTCCGGCCAGAATTCCAATTTTCTTAATCGGTTTATCTTTTATATATGAAGGCAAAGATTTTTTATCTAGGTGTGGCGTTTTGGGGGCTGGCATAAAGAAAACTTTGTCTTGGTTTTTGCGAACGCAATGATTTTAGCAACCGCTTCATCTCCTGCAAATTCTTTTTCTACTGCTTCTATCCTGTTATCCAATGTCTGTTCGCCGGAAAAAAGCTGGTTATAGGCCTTTTGCAGGTTCTTAATCTCGCTTTTATCAAAACCTTGCCGTTCCAGCCCAATAAGGTTTAACCCCGCCAGATGCGCGCGCTCGCCTTTTACACGGCCATAGGGTATCACATCGCTTTCAACGCCGGAAAAGCCACCTATAATCGCATAAGCCCCAATACGGATAAACTGATGCACGGCAGACATACCGCCGATAATCACGAAATCATTAACTTCTACATGCCCGCCAAGCGTTGCATTATTGGCGAGAATAACGTTGTTGCCGATTATACAGTCATGCGCAACATGCGCCCCCACCATAAAAAGGCAATTATCACCCACCTTTGTTAATCCGCCCCCGTCTTTGGTTCCGGTATTCATTGTGACATGTTCACGGATTTTATTGTTCTTGCCGATGCGAAGCTGAGTTTTCTCACCCGCATGCTTCAAATCCTGCGGCGGCGAGCCGATAGAGGCAAAAGAATAAATTTTCGTGCCTTCCCCAATATGCGTATCCCCATCAATAACAACATGGGCAGCCAACTCGCAATTATCCCCAAGTACGACATCATCGCCGATCACGCAAAACGGTCCTATTTTCACATTTTCGGCGATACTGGCTTTATCGGAAATTATAGCGGTGGGGTGAATCATGATGTCCTTGGTAAACTTTGTTATCATATTTTTATAAGGAGAGAATCGCGCCCAGCATAATCAAGCTTTGTTACAAAGCATTACAGAGCTTGCGATTACAATGTCAGCGATCAGCAATCATGGCGCCAAAAGAAGCCTCTGCGCATGTTTTGCCATCAACAATAGCTTTGCCTGTAAACTTCCAGACAGGGCCACGCGATTGCGTCTTTTCAACATGTATTTCCATGCTATCGCCCGGGGTTACGGGCTTTCTGAATTTGGCGTTTTCAATCGTCATGAAGTAAACCAGCTTGCCTTCGGCCTCTTCCCCCATGGTTTTCACAACAACGAGCGCGGCAGTTTGCGCCATTGCTTCAATAATCAAAACCCCTGGCATCACGGGCTCGCCAGGAAAATGGCCCATAAAATGCGGTTCGTTCATCGTTACATTTTTAAGGCCGATTGCACTTTCCCCTTCTTTAAAATCGAGCAAGCGATCCACAAGCAAAAGTGGATAACGGTGGGGAATCATTTTCATGATGTCTTTAATATCGGCAATCATTTTTAAAATCCTCGTCTATTCACATGAATTCTCTATATTTTTGCTCTTAAGACAAGATTTTTTTTATTTTTTTGCGAGTTTTGCAAGCGTGGCAATTTGCCGCATGAACTGCTTTAAAGGCATAGAGGGCGAGCCCATTTGTTCTTCACCTGCCGGAATATCACGCATAACACCTGATTGGCCAGCAATTCTAGCACCAGAACCAATTTTGAGATGACCGGCAATACCGCTCTGCCCGCCCATGGCAACGAAATCTCCAAGCTGCGTGCTTCCGGAAATCCCGGCTTGCGATACAATAATGCAGCCCTTGCCGATTTGAACATTATGGCCAATTTGTACCAGATTATCGATCCATGTTCCCTGCCCGATAATCGTATCGGGCCCCGCTCCACGATCAATCGTCGTATTGGCACCAATTTCAACGTGATCTTCTATAATAACGCGGCCAAGCTGGGGGACTTTCACATGTCCTTGCGGGTCAATCGCAAAACCAAAGCCGTCTTGCCCGATACGCACACCAGGATATAGCCGTACATTATCACCTATTAGACAATGGCTCAGGGAAACTTGCGGGCCAATGCGGCATTTTTCGCCGATCTGAACATTCCGCCCTATAACCGCACCACTTTCAATCCAGCTACCTGCGCCTATTTTTGCGCCGCTCTTGATCACAGCACCGGCTTCAATGATACAGCCTTTCTCAATTTGTGCGCCATCTTCTATATGGGCATCCGCGCTAATAGAAGCCTCGGGAAAAGGATCAGGATAAATATAGGATGCGGCCTTCGCATAAGATTTATAAGGGTGCGCGGAAACCAGTAACACCATATGGGATGGCGCAAATTCCAAAGCTTTTTCACGCACAAAACACGCGCCAGCCTTGGAATTTATAAAATCATTTTTATATTTGGCATTATCCCAAAAGGATATTTGACCGGAGGACGCTTCCGCCAAAGAAGCGACATCTGTAATTGTAAGATTTTGAGCGTTTGCCGTCCCTTTTATCTCACACCCCGTAATATCTGCGATTTCGGTAATGGTATAATTTTTTGCAGATTTTGTAAAAAAACGCGGGTCTGCCATTTTTCTTATTCCAGAGGAATGGAGGTAATCTTTGTATCAATAGCCTGCATGACATCATCTGTAATATCCAGACTTTTCGCCGCAAGCACGATATTCTGACGGGTCATCACAACGTCATAATTGCGCTCTTCGGCGAGTTGAGCCACGATTTTTAATATCTCACCACGCAATTTTGCTGTGGCAGTGACTAGCGCCTTTTCAAGATTGCGTTTTTTATCCTGCACCAGCGCGCCCGTTTCCTGCAAATCCTTTTGAAACTCATCGCGTTTGGATTTGAATTCCTCGGCCTCCATATCTGCACGGTTTTCGATCAATTCCTTTTCATTGGCGCGAAGCGTTTGTTCATAGCCGGAAAATTCGGACTGCAGTTTTTCACGCTGCTCCTGGACCTGCTTTTGAATGCTTTGCGCGGCCTTTGATTCTGTCATAATTCTTTGCACATCAACAAAGGCAAAAGAAATTTCAGCGCGTGCGGGGGATGCCGCAAAAGCAATAATCACAAACGCCGCAAAAACGACATACATATTTTTCAGAACCATCATAACCTTCTTAAACTTTTAAATTAGAAACGCGTTCCAAAATTAAATTGGAAGTTTTCTTCTTCATCATAATCTTCCTTGGCTATCGGAGCTGACAGATCGATCCGGATCGGCCCGAAAGGCGAGCGCCATGATACGCCCAAACCCACACTGGCACGAAGACTATGGTCATCCACAGCATTAGGGTCAGAATCCGCGCCATCTACCTCAAACACCGAGCCAACATCACTAAAAGCATGGCCTTTAATACCAAGCTCGTCAGGCAGTCCAACAGGGAAAGAAAATTCGGCCGTTCCGCGGTAGAAATAATTACCGCCCAAAGAATCGTTGGTTCGGATATCACGCGGTCCAAGCCCGGCCTGCTCAAAACCGCGCAAAGTCGTACCGCCAAGGTAATAACGCTCGTTGATGGCCACATCTTCATCGTTATAGCCTTCAATCGCACCCACCTCGCCCAACATATTAAATACGACCTTATCGAAGACAGGGTA
>JBKHDZ010000009.1:0-24026 GCA_046541095.1 Alphaproteobacteria bacterium | reverse complement strand
TTTTGAATTAAATGGCCGTCATTATGTGGTTGGCATGGACCGCGATACCAATACTATTCGCGTTGAAGCGCTGGATGAGGAATTTTTAACGGCTTCCAATGCGGCGCGCCGCGTTTATTCCTATACCGGCCAGCAAGCCATGGAGGATACAAATTCCGAATTCATGCAAGACCCTGCCTATAAATTCTTGCATGACAATTATGGCAATCTTACTCCGGCAGGCAGGCCCGATCAGTTTTTCGATCTTATGGTCAGACAGCTTGGCACAGATCCCGCGCATAGCGATGAAGTGCAAAATATTGAAGCTGTTGTCGAAGATTATCAAAGAATTGATTACGGCAATCAGCCAGCCTTGGCGGACGCTCCTAGGGTGGAAGATGCGGATATTTTATCCTCTGCAACGCTTATGAATGCCATTCGCCCCGATCAAACACAGCCCTTTATATATTTGCACGAAAATGATGCCGGAGAAGGCCAAATTCTGGTTGTGACCCCCTCTTTAAAAGAAGAACTCAGTGTTGATGATGCGGGCAATGAAACTGTAAGTATGGTTCATGATACCTCTGTACCGCCTGTGGTGCGTGATATAACAGACCCTGCACTGCATCAAGGTATGCGCGATCTGTTTTATTCAACAGAAGTTGTGCCGCCCGAAAATATCGAAGCTCCCGCATTTCAGGATTTGCGTGAGTGGATCGAAGCGGGGGGCCGCCCGTTATTGAAAGAAGTGGTGGAGCAACCTGTCTATGGCCCTGCCAGTGAAGAAGGTTTGGCCAGCTTGTTTGAAAGTGCCGCTGGTTTTGAAACGCAAGGGCGTGATATTGAATTTGGCCGCGCGATTGATGATGTGAATACGCTGGTGGAAATTCTGGGATATGATCCCAATGCTGTTTTCCTGGAAAAGAATTTTACGCGGGCGGAAAATGCCTATGTCGTTCATGGTGTTGAAGCAGGAGTTTGGCAAGGTTCGCTGGAGGGGCATGAATTTCTGGACGATCATTTTCTCGTGACTTTTATGCGCGATGGCGAGGTTGTGACAGCAGCCTTAGAAAAGGCGGAGATTAATTCCAACCCCTACCGCATTCCCCACATGATTCAACTTGAACATGAAACCGAGGGACGTTTGACACCGCAAGTATTTGCCGTGGACCGCGAGCGTATTGTTTTCTCCGATGACAGGTTGAATGTTCCCGTCAATGAATTTTCTCTTGTGATCAATCGTAACAATCCGCAAGTCGAAATGCGCACCTTGCAGGAAGGCGATCCATATTACGGACAAATCGAAGAGCAAGGGTTTTGGAATGATCAATCATGGTTTGATATGCGTCAGCAATGGCGCATTGATCTGGCGGAATGGCTGCGCTCACTGGATAACGAAGATGGCGCGGCTTTGGAAGCGCCTGCGGAAGAAGCGCTCAGCACGCAAGAAATGTTGCGCGATTGCATTGATGAAATAACATGTGATCGCGCCGGGCTTGGTAGCGTGGATGATAGAGCCTTGCAGACAGCCAATACGCCGCAAGCCAATATTACCCCTGTTTCGTAAATACTGTTTTTCAACACAAAATTTTTTGCGGGTTTGTGCCTTGAAGACAGACCTTGTTCAACGATATAATATAAGCAGGCTTTAAGCTTAAACCATCAAAGTGGAATTCATCATGCAAAACTCGTTCGATCCTGCCATCATGCCCCCTCACGGCTCCAGTGAAACTGAAAAAGAGCTTTATGCGGAAACCAAAGAGGCATTTTTGGAAGATCTGGAATGTCTGTATATTCACGGAAACCAGGGCGGACGCTTGATGTTTGCGGATAAATGGCCGAAAATTGCCGAGATGATATTTGATCCTGCTCTAGTTGGCTTTGATCACAATGGCGTACAAAATGATGCCGAGCGGGAAAAGCGCGCAGAGCTTGAGGACAAGGCTGCAGAAAAACGCGATGAAATTCTCGCCTATTTTGAAGGAATGGAAAAAGGTCTGGTTATGCATGGCAGCCTGCAACTCTCGGTTTTGGAAAAAATCATGCAAAAGCTGGATAGAACGCTGGCAGAGCTTGTCTTTTCAGAGCGCTTTGTCGATAAATATTTCCCGAATTCACAAGTGCCGAAAGCACCGCCCTCGGCTGAAACGACTTCTGATAATGCGCAAAACGCGCCAGAATCGCAACAGAGTGCATCATCACAATCCGCGCCGTCTGATGCCGGCACCAATCAGAATGCGCAAGGCGATGCCCCGCAGGTGCAACCGCCGCAATCTCAATTACAAGCTGAAACTCAAAGTTCTGCGACTTCGTTGGCCTCGCCTGTACAATCACCCTCCTCACAGAATAAGCCAGTTCATAAGGAATCTATTGTGGTGCCCGATAGCGATGTGAATTCGATCGGCCATGTGGATCACACCTATAATGCCTCGATGCCGGATTACGATGCCAAAAAGAACGGTGATAGTGATGAAGACGCCGAAGACGGGGCAAGCTGGCTGGATATGCCCGAAGATGAATTCGGTGATGTCCAGCCGATTTCTCTGGATGCTCCGTCTTCACAGCCATCTGAAGAAACTTCGCCAGCGCCGGATGAAAATAAGCCAAGGGCGATGGGTTTGAGCGGTCATCAAGGAACGCAGGATGCGCAAACACCGGAACCCCTTACGCAGGCTGAAGATCAAAATCAAAGTGCTCAAACGCCTCCTGTAGCCCCACCGCACCCCGAACAGGAACCCCAAAGTAGCGGGCTTCGAAAACCATCTCTTCCCGGTGAAGAACAGCAAGGGTCATCAAGACCTCCGCTTCCACCGCAAGAGCATCACGATAATATGCCTTCGCCCCCAACATCTTCTATGGATAATGCGCCTCCGCAAGTGCCATCGTCGGCGCCACAATCCTCTCACGGGATGGGTTTACAAGCACATCAGCAAAAACAAGGTGCGTCCGCGCCCCAGTCGCCTGAAAATAGCGCTCAAACGCCTGTTCCTCCCTCTTCACCTGATGCCGCGTTGCCGTCATCTGCGCCGCCTTTGCCGGGAGCGCAGCCGGATAATGACGATCCCAATGCAAGCGAAAATAAAGAGGAAGAGAATAAGCCCAGAAAGCCTAGTCTGGATGATATTGATAGTCATCTTGGGTCATCTTCGGGGCAAAGACCTTCTGGCCCGCCGCCACTGCCGGGTAAGGATGATGAAGACTCTTTGTTTTAGTAGTCTGAATTTCAGGAGGCTTTAAAACTTTCAACAGGGCGTGTTTTGTATAAACACAAACTCATGGTAACCACAAGCAAGGCCGCCACAGCCTGATGAAGCGTTGCCAAGGGGAGCCAGACCCCGCTTAGAAGCGTTGCAATCCCCAAGCCAATCTGAAGCAATACAAGGGCGCCCAAGGCATGAAACGGCCATCCGGCTTTTTGTTTTGCCCCCATAAAGGACACAAAAACCAGCGCAATACCGCTTGCAATCCCGAGCCAGCGATGGGTGAACTGCACGGCTGGAATATTTTCAAAGAAATTGACCCAGAAGGGGCTTAATTGCCACATTTCCGGTGGGATCAATGCGCCGCCCATAAAAGGAAATTCATTGTAAATCAATCCCGCATCAAGGCCCGCCACATAAGCACCCCAGAAAATTGTAATTGTTAGAATTCCTAAAGCCGCCCAGCAATAGGTATATAGGCGCGAATTTGGCCCGCGCGGCGTTTGGCGGATTGAATTTGCCGTATAAATCAAAAGCGCCAGTATTAAAAAAGCCAGCGATAAATGCGCGGCCAAACGGTAATGGCTCACCGAGGGGCGGTCAATCAGGCCGCTTTGAACCATATACCAGCCCATAAGCCCTTGCAGGCCGCCAAGGATAAGCAGGCCGAATAAAGGCCAGTGATAGCCAGCCGGAATTTTGCCGCGCACCAGAAAATAAATATAGGGAAGGCCGTAGAAAATGCCGATCAAGCGTCCCCAGAATCTGTGAAACCATTCCCAAAAGAAAATGCGTTTGAAATCTTCCAAATCCATCCAGAAATTCTTTTTCTGGAATTCTGGTGTTTGCTGATAAAGCTCGAAAACGCGTTGCCATTCTGCATCGTTCAAGGGCGGAAGGGTGCCGATCAGAGGCCGCCATTCCACCATGGACAAGCCCGATTCGGTCAGGCGGGTAATCGCCCCGATCACGATCATGGCAAATACCGCAACTGCCACAAAAAAAAGCCAGTTGGAAATTGATGTCCTGTTTTTGTCCAAAGAATAGAGCGCTTGTTCCATCATCTTGCTGATATAGGGTTTTTGATTGGAAAAGAAAAGTTTTAGTTTTCGGTTTCGTTATTCATGGACACGCTTATAAAATATCTCTACCTTATTACGCAATGCAAAAAAATACGCCCGATACAACCGCAAGTTTTGATTTTATCAAGGCGACCGCCGAAGGCTATAAATTTTTATGGCAACGGCGCGATATTGTTCTGCGTCTTGGGTTTTTGCCGGTCATTGTCAAATTTATCTGTTTTATTGTGGTGGTTAATCTGGGTCTGGAAAATAATTTCCTGCGTCAGGGGTTGTTGCTTTTTCCGGCCTATCTGTTAGAGGGCTATCTTGTTTGCACACTTGTCAGGCTGGCTGTATTCAGCAATGAAGCGCTTGTCCAGCCCCCCGGATCAGGAGCGTTTGAATATTATAAGCAACGCGCGCGCGATATTCAGGCAGGCGCTATTCTCTACACGCTTATAAAATTGTTGGCTGCGCTATTATTCGGTTTGATTTATGCCACTGCGCCGATGAGAGGGGAGGAAACTGTCACTCCTCCCAATCCCGGCTTTGATACCTTTTTGGCGGCCATGTTGATGTTTGTCTTTATGATCTGGGCGTTTCGCCTTTTATGGCTGAATGTGGCCGTCACTTTGGGATATTCCATGCGCGGGTATTTGAAAAAAGTGCGCGGATTTTCCTTCTCATTTCATATCTTCTCTGTCTGG
This sequence comes from Alphaproteobacteria bacterium, assembly GCA_046541095.1. Classification (GTDB taxonomy): domain Bacteria; phylum Pseudomonadota; class Alphaproteobacteria; order Micavibrionales; family Micavibrionaceae; genus UBA2638. The sequence continues at coordinate 19,079 of JBKHDZ010000009.1, read as the reverse complement.
ATTATGTGTTTGCTACCCTTTAGTCTGGGCGGTATTTTAATTGCCGATATCTTGTTCAGCCTGACTCAAGGCATCGGGGAGGCTCCTTCCCAGATATTTCTTTTTCTACGGATGGCCATTGCCGCCCTTATTGAAACGCTGAGCGCGATTGTATCCAATATCGCCATCGGTTTTGGCATTTACTGGGTTATGAGCGGGCAGAATTTAAAAATGCAGGATCCCAAAAAATGAAAATTTTTGTAACCGATCTGGATGGCAAAGAGCATGATCTGGAAGCCGTTGAGGGCTGGCGAGTCATGGAAATTATCCGCGATTACGGCTTGCCGATTAAGGCCGAATGCGGCGGGGCCTGTGCCTGTGCCACCTGTCATGTGTATGTGGATGAAGACTGGCTACCCAAACTTGCCGCCATGCGGGATGAGGAAGAGGATATGCTGGATGAAGCCATGGATGTGCAGGATAATTCAAGACTTTCCTGCCAGATTATTATGAGCGAAGAGCTGGACGGCCTGAAAGTCACTCTGGCCAATGATCCCGACGATCTTTAAGGCGTATTTTTGTCGTGTTTTTTAACTTTTAATATGGTAAAATCATCGCATGGATGATTATCAATGGTGGAATGATCCGGGCTGGGTGAGCGATATAACTTTTATCGCGCGTGATCTGCACGAAGCTTATCCGGATCATAAAATTATATCGGTCGGCCAATCCCCCGCCTGGATAACCTTATCGGCAGGAATGATCCGTAAATTGCGCGGTGAGGAAGCCAATATTGCCTTTGTGCCATTTACGGGGAGTTTTTTAGAGCGCGAGCGCCCGTCCGATCCTGATACGTCCCCCAAGTCTTTATCGGCAAAATTCAAAGAAGTGGCCAGCCGCCCCGTTTGTGAAAAAACAAAATGCGATTATCAGGGGTTCTTGAATAAGCTGGAGTTGTCTTCTTCGAAAATTGCCGAAGGGTTGGAGCGCGGTGAAAAATACATGTTTTGTGATCTAACCCGAACTGGAAACGGATTTGCGTCCTTTATTTCGACCTGGGGTGAAAATGTAGATCGAAGAGTGTGCCGTTTTCTGGGTGAGGATCTCAAATTTTTGTCTTTATCGGGGCCGGCGACCAAAGATTTCACCCATTTTACGCTGGATGATAAAATCAAGGTTCCTATCAATCATTACGTGCTGGAAAGTGATTTGTTCGAGCGTTTGCTGGATACATCGGCCAATAACCGAACTGATGCTTCTTCTTCACGCTTGATGGCAACCTATCAGATTTATTCTACGCGTACCCGCCCACCCGGCATGCATATACCCTCCAATCATATGATCACGGCGCAAATAAAAGATATCTTGCACAAAGATGTCCAAAAAAGAGAGCAAAAAGGCTGGGACGCCGAAGAATGCGAACTGTCCTGACAGGGTCAATTTATTGCAAGGTGCCTTGCCAGTCGGCAAAACGGTAATCGCCCGGTGTTATGATTTCTTTATCGGCCACATACACCGAATGTAACTTGCCTTCTATTTCTTTTTCCCAGAATTTCAGAAAATTGGTCAAAACCGGATATTTTGGCGCGATGTCGTAATCCTGCCATAAAAATTCCTGTAATAATTCGGTGTAATCGGGCATGTGATAAAGAATTTTCGCCGTCGTCAGACGATAGTTTTTTGTGATCTGAATTCCAAGATCTGCCATATACAAACCTCCTGCTTTATTAAGGGCTTTTTATCCTCAAACGCCCCGCTCACCCTTTATTATCTCATATTTGATTTATTTTACGCAAATTTATGTGGATTGTAAGGGGGAGTGAAATTTGCTAAGAATCAATGCATAAAAAATTCAGGGCTGATGACGTATTCCAAATGATGCGTGCGAGCCTCATAAACAGGGAAAATCACATGTTGGGATTAAAAAAGCTCTTTGCACGAGAGAAAACACTGGCCGTGCCTTTGCGCGATTTGGCCGAAGCAGTAAAACCCTTTCTCTATGATAAAGGCGAAGACCGCTTTTCGTATAGTGAGGAAGAGCTGGAGGCCAAGCCGATCAAGCCATTTAACTGGGATACGGATTTAACGCCCGCTTTTGTGGCCGAAGGCTGGCAGGAAACGGCGCAGTGGTTACAGGTGGCTTTTTGCGATGAAAGCCCGAAAGGGGATTTATACCATTCCCTGCATCATATTTTAAAGAAAATCGGAAACACTCTGGAGCGCACAGATAAGCATGCCAATCATATCGAATTCGATAAAGGTGATTTATCCATATTAAAAACAGCTTATGTTCAGCTGGGTGAAGCCGTACATTTCATGGAAGGTCATGCAATGGAAAAGGCGCGGAATGAAAAACTGCGTGTCCAATTCAAATCAGGCCATTTGGCCGAAATTTCGGCTATGCCGTTTCGCAAAATGCCGGGCGCCGACCATGCCAATGTGGCAAGGCAATTAAAAATGGTAACCGTAAAAATGCGGGTGTTCACCGATAAGCTGGATGTTCCGCTGGCAAAAGATAGCGAACTCTCAGGGTTTAAACCCCATCATCTGCGCTATGAGCCGGATTAGATGTATCTTTTCTTTTTCATCGAATTTTCTTGAAAATTTCAGAATTTGATTCTATATATTTAGCACTCACTTGTATGGAGTGCTAATAGTGCTTCATATTGTGGGTATTGGAGGGGCTTAAACAAAAGGCTGCTCAAGGAAAAAGGGCCTTTAAAACAAGCCTGCTAACTGTAACCAACTTAAGGAGAAAAGAAATGGCGAAAGCTAATTTTAAACCTTTACATGATCGCGTGCTCGTCCGCCGCGCCAGCAATGACGAGAAAACAGCCGGAGGAATTATTCTTCCCGAAACAGCACAGGAAAAGCCGATGGAAGGCGAAGTTATTTCGGTGGGTTCAGGCTACATTAACGACAATGGCGAAAAGCGTCCTTTGGATGTTAAAGCCGGTGATAAAATCGTGTTCTCCAAATGGGCCGGTACAGAAGTCACGATCGATGGTGAAGAACTGATGGTGATGAAGGAATCCGACATTATCGGAATTATTAGTTAATGACTTCTGCTGTTGCGCTGTGGGCCTACGTTAAATTGTGGCTCGCGTACTTAAACATACGCGTCGCCTTTTTTGCCCGGCCACATCACAATATCATTTGTCATACGAATTAAATTAGGCCGCGAGTGCGGTCCGCCGGAAGTCCGGCGCTCTTTAAAAATTGACTGAAAGGAAATTAACATGTCAGCTAAAGAAGTACGTTTTAGAGAAGACGCCAGAGAGCAGTTGCTCAAAGGTGTTGATATTATTGCAAATGCCGTCAAAGTTACATTGGGTCCAAAAGGCCGTAATGTGATTTTGGAAAAATCTTTTGGTGCGCCTCGCACAACAAAAGACGGCGTTAGCGTTGCCAAGGAAATTGAACTCAAGAACAAGCAGCAAAATGTTGGTGCCCAGCTTATCCGTGAAGTGGCCTCCAAAGCCAATGATCATGCCGGCGATGGTACAACAACTGCAACCGTTCTGGCTCAGTGCATTGCCCGTGAAGGCGTGAAGGCTGTATCATCCGGCCGCAATCCTATGGATTTGAAGCGCGGTATCGACAAGGCTGTTATTACCGTTGTTGAAGATCTGAAAAAACGCGGCAAAAACGTCAAGACAAATGACGAGATCAAGCAGGTCGGTACAATCTCCGCCAATGGTGAAGAAGAAATCGGCGCGATGATTGCCGAAGCCATGGATAAAGTCGGCAATGAAGGCGTTATCACAGTGGAAGAAGCAAAATCCTTGTACAACGAACTGGAAGTTGTTGAAGGTATGCAATTCGACCGTGGTTACCTTTCTCCATACTTCATCACAGATGCGGACAAAATGGTTTGCTCTTTGGAAAACCCATACATCTTGTTGCATGAAAGCAAGCTTTCAAATCTGCAATCCATGTTGCCAATTCTGGAAGCTGTTGTTCAAAGCGGCCGTCCATTATTGATCGTGGCTGAAGATGTTGAGGGCGAAGCCTTGGCAACGCTTGTGGTGAACAAGCTGCGCGGCGGCCTGAAAATTGCTGCTGTTAAGGCTCCTGGTTTTGGGGATCGTCGTAAGGCGATGCTGGAAGACATGGCGATCTTGACAGGCGGTCAGGTTGTTTCCGAAGATCTGGGTATTAAATTGGAGAATGTTACTCTGGATATGCTGGGTTCTGCCAAAAAAGTATCTATCACAAAAGATGATACGACTTTGGTTGATGGTGCCGGAAACAAGAAAGACATCGAAGCCCGCTGTGGTCAGATCCGTCGCCAGATCGAAGAAACTTCTTCCGATTACGACAAGGAAAAACTGCAGGAGCGTTTGGCGAAATTGTCCGGCGGTGTTGCTGTTCTTCGCGTTGGTGGTGCCACAGAAGTTGAAGTGAAAGAGCGCAAAGACCGCGTGGATGATGCCATGCACGCCACACGCGCCGCTGTTGAAGAAGGTATTATCGCAGGTGGCGGTACAGCCCTTCTTTATGCAACAAAAGCGCTGGAAAGCCTGAAAGGTGATAACGACGACCAGAATGTCGGTATCGAAATCATCAAACGCGCGCTTCAAGCTCCTATCCGTCAGATTGCCGAAAACGCCGGAGCCGAAGGTTCTGTCGTGGTTGGTAAATTGCTGGAGCAAAAAGACTTTAACAAAGGCTATGACGCACAAAAAGATGAATACACCGACCTTGTGAAGGCCGGTATCATCGACCCTGTGAAAGTCGTGCGTACCGCTCTGCAAGATGCCGCTTCCGTTGCCGGTCTGTTGATCACAACAGAAGCCATCGTGACAGAAAGCGAAGATGATAAAGCTCCAGCCAATGACGCCATGGGCGGCATGGGCGGTATGGGTGGAATGGGCGGCATGGGCATGATGTAATTTTGCTTCGTCTTTTTGATTTTGGCGTTATCAGTCATCAGCTCGTTTACTTATTCGTAAACTTCGCTTCGACTTCTTAGCTAAAATGCAAAAATACTTTGCAAAAAAGCATTGGTGTCATCCTGAGCATAGTCTGGCAGAGGCGCAGTCGAAGGATCTCAAACCACTAATTTAAAATTCAAATAAAAACCCCGCTTCTTCTGAGGCGGGGTTTTTTGCTATCCATTGACTCCGCAAAAGCCAGGTGCTATTCCAATTCTCATAATAATAAAAAAACATATACAGGGAAGGAATTATCATGGAAATCGAATTTTCAAATCAAAAGCCTGCGCAAACCGGTGTACTGATTGTGCCGGTTTACAATGGCGGCGCTCTTGGTTCCAAAGGCAAAAAGCTGGATAAAGAATTGGGCGATGTCTTATCTTCGCGCATGTCAGCAAAAAGTTTTGAAGGCAAGACAGGCCAAACCTTAAACATCTCTATAGATGAGGCGCTTGGCGCAAAAGATGTTGTTCTGGTGGGGATGGGAAACCCGGACGTACTAGATACTAAAACAGTACGAAACATCGCCTTGCAAGCAAGAAAGGCAGTGCTGGCGACAGGTGAAACCGATAGCGTTTTTCTTGCGGACAAAACCGCGAAGCTGAATATGGATGTCAATGAAATGGCGGCCGAATTTGCTGATGCCATGGACGCGGCGGATTATACTTTCAACAAATACAAAATGACGGCCAATGATAACAAAGGATTGATTCTGCGAGCCGTTGTTCCTGATCCTGTTTTTGCAAATGTGCTTCATGCAGAGCTTAAGGCTGTCACCGATGCGCAAAAATGGGCCAAGGATCTGGGCAACGAGCCGCCTAATAAACTGACCCCTGCTGTTTATGCCAATCGTATTGTCGAGGAAATGAGCAAGTACGACAATGTGAAGCTGAAAGTCATGGATGAAGAGGATATGAAAGAGCGCGGTATGCATGCGGCGCTGGCTGTATCGCAAGGCAGCACTAAAAACCCGGGCCGCATTGTCGTGATCGAATATGACGGCACTGGCGGCTCGCAAGACCGTCCCATCGGATTTGTCGGGAAGGGCGTTACCTTTGATACAGGCGGGTATAACTTAAAGCCCGGCGGCTCGATGGCCGATATGAAAACCGATATGGGTGGTTCTGCCGCCGTTGTCGGGGCTATGCGCGCACTGGCCTCTCGGGAAGCCAATGTAAAGGCTGTTGCTGTTGTGGGCCTGGTTGAAAATATGGTGGATGGCCATGCTTACCGCCCCTCTGATATCATAGGTTCAATGTCGGGCAAGACGATTGAAATCGGCAATACTGATGCCGAAGGCCGCCTTGTGATGGCCGATTGCATGACATTGATCCAGCGTGATTATAACCCCACCCAGCTTACAACCACAGCCACATTGACAGGGGCGATGGTTATGGCTTTGGCTGATACCTATACAGGCGTTTTTGCCAATGATGATGTTCTGGCCAATGATATTCTGGAAGCTGGCCGTCAAACAGGTGATCTGGGCTGGCGCATGCCTTTACTCAATGAAGCGTTTACCAATTCTATGAAAGGCAGAGAAGCGGATTTGAGCAATACAGGCTCCATGCGCGGGGCGGGGGCTTCTACGGCTGCGGCATTCTTGCGCGAATTTGTCGAAAAAGATGAAAACGGTCAGGATGCAATACCCTTTGCCCATCTGGATATTGCGGGAACTTTCCGCACGGGAAGCGGCGTAACAGGTGTGGGTGTTCGTCTTTATGATCGTATGGTTGATAATGTAACCCAGCGCGAAGGCGGTTACCGCCATGTTTATACTCCGCAAGCCGATTACGGATAAATTTGCATAAGCCCCCTTGCCTTGCGCGTTTAAAAATGCAATCAATGGGGCTTATAAAAAAATAATAAAGACAGTTTACAGGGAGATTTTACAATGAGTGTTGAACAACACACACTTTCCAATGGTGCCACGGTTTTGATTGATCACATGCCGGATTCTGATGAAGCCGCGCTTGGTTATTATTTTCGGGTCGGCTCTCGCTTTGAAACCAAAAAAGAAAATGGCCTTGCTCATTTTCTGGAGCATATGGCCTTCAAAGGTACAAATAGCCGTGATGTTCGCCAGCTTGCCATTGAAATGGATGATCTGGGGGCACAAAGCAATGCTTTTACCGGAAAAGAAGGTACATGTTACTTTCTGGCTGGTGCGGCCGAAGATGCCTTTACTTTTAATGAAATCGTAAGCGATATGGCCATGAATATGGCATTACCCGTAGCAGAATTGGAGCGCGAGCGCGGGGCGATTTTGGAAGAAATAAAAATGTATGATGATCAGGCAACCTCTTTAATGCAAGATCATCTGGGCTTTACCGCTTATCCCAATCAAGCCTATGGACGCACAATATTGGGGCCATCTATTAATATTGAAAACTTTGATAGAGAGGCTTTTGAAAAATTCCGCAATAAACATTACCATGCGGGCAATTTGATTGTCTCGGTTGCGGGCAATGTAGATCCGCAAAAAATCCTCAAAGATATTGAGCGCACGACATCACAACTCTCCAGCGGTAAGAGAAGCAAGGCAAAGCCTGCCAAATATGCGGGCGGTGATGTTCAGGTGCAAAGACCCGATCAGCAAATTAACTTGATGCTCTCATTTCAGGCCAGCGCCGCAGGTAAGCCTGAAAACACAGCCGAAGCTGTGATGAACAAAGTTTTGAGCGGCGGGCAGTCTTCACGCTTATTTGTTGAAGTCCGAGAAAAACGTGGCCTTGTTTATAGTGTTCAATCTGGACTTGGTCGCTCTTTTGATACGGGTCAGGCTTTTATCTATGCGGGGACAAGCCCTTCTAAAGTGAGCGCGCTTGTACCTGTCATTTGCGATGAGCTGAACAAAATGCGTCAAGAGAAAATCAGCGATAAAGAATTGGCAAGAGCCAAGAAAAAACTGATAGTTTCTAACTTATCGGGTGGCAGCGCGAATGGAAGAATGCGCAGTAATGCCGGTGAATTTAATCTAAAAGAGAAAATTTCGACAAAAGATGAATTCCGCGCCCGCGTTGATGCTGTTACCAAAGAAGATGTGCAAAAAGCCGCGCAAGATATCTTTTCCGGCAAGCCCACGCTTTCATCTGTAGGGCCATCTGATTTCCCTGATTATGACGATGTTGTTCAAAGGCTGGATATTTAATTTTTTCTTAAATGCCTCAGGCGTTTAAACACGCTACGGCCTCTTTAATCTAAGTTTGGGAACTCCTTCTTAGGCGGTTTACCGCCCTGAGCGTGCAACAACAAAAAAACCGCTTCATTTATTGTGAGGCGGTTTTTTTATGGCTGGCCGGGGTTTGGATTGTGGGGGGGCTGGTTGGCCGGAGCCTGATAGGGTGGTGGCACCGTTACAAAGTAATCTTGCGGGTTGTTCGGATCGTATTCAGGTGGGTATGTACCGTATTCGGCCTGATAAATATTCAGGTAATCTTTTTGATGGTCCAAAGTTGCCTGCGCCAAAGAGCGGTGCAAAGCCACGCTTCTCTCACTGGTCAAAGAGCCTGTGTATTCCAAAACCAGCGCTTCGATATATTTTTGAGGGTTAACGACTCGGATGCCTTGTTGATAGGCATCTTCATATTCCTGATGTGTGGCGAAAGTATAATTGTTTGCAGGTTTGCTGGCATAATGCTGGTGATTAACCTGCGGGATCGCCTGACGTGGTGTGCCTTGATAAGTCAGGCGATTGTCAGCGGCAATCATGTTGCCGGCATGGGGGGCCATGCCTAACATATCCTGCATTAAGGTTTTACCTTTTTTGAGGATGTTCGATACCTGATCTAAAACATCGCCTGTATCAATACCCTGATCGATGACATGCAAGGTCCAGACATTTTCGTGATAGCCGTTTTTGCGCGCCCAAAACGCAATGTTTGTTCCGGGATAGGTAATAACCTCGCCCGGATGTGCATTGATGATGCGGGTGGGATTTCCGTGCATGGTTTTATTTTCAAACGCCGCAATCGTGGTTGGTTTCAAAATCTGCATGGAGCGAATATTGCATGCATAGCCAATGCTCTGGTCGTTGGCAATTTTATCAACAAATTTGGGATGATTGACATCACGATCTTCCTCCGGCAAGGATGGATCGGCCATATCAATTACATTGACCTGCACGCCTTTGGAAGTGTAATAGCGCGCCAATTGATCGGGCGAATATTGCAAGTCCTGACGCAGATCGCCATGCTCATCCAATAACATGCCATCGCGCTGGTCGAAATGATCCAGCACATGGTAGCCGTGATTAATCATAAGTTTTTCAAAAAAGGCCTGATTGCGTACTTCCGGGCGCGCGAGTTTATCTTGCAAGGATTTTGTTTTGGCTAAATTATCGGTTTTATAAATATCAATGGGAATACGCCGATCTCCAATGCCTGGAATGGCATTGCGCGCAACATAATGGGCTGCTGCATTTGAGCCGAGAATAAAGACCGTTTTTCTGCTGTGCTGATTATTGTTGGCGTTAAAGCCTGCCTGCTGGGTGGCTGCCTTCAAGGTAAAAGGATCAGAGCCGTGTTTGCTGTCAAGTAGCGAGAATTGTTCTCCATTACTGCGGACAGCAATAGAATATCCCTTCCCATTTGAATTTTCAACAGCGTCAAGCGCCATAATGTAGTTACCCTGTATTTACTTTTTATTTTTTATTAAGCAAATTGTCTTGCTTGTTGTTCTTCGCCTTTAGGGATTTCGATAGCTACAGTATCCCAGGCGATATCGAACAGAATTCTAAATCCGTCCGAAAATTCCTTGTTATCAAGGATGCGGATGATCACGTCATCTTCTTTAAATGTCAAAAAGGCCAGCTTATTGCCATAGGCATAAATAGATTGCTGGTTAAACAATTCTTTGGGGAACCAGCGATATTGCGCAAAAGCACTGGAAATAAGGTTCATTGTGCCTTCTTCGGCTGTAATACGGAATACAATGCGATCGCCTAAATTGCGCATGCGGTCCGAGTGCATATTAAACCAGTCCTCGCCCAGCCATTTATACCAGTTGCTGGGACGGGCATTATGCAGACATATTGTGCCGCCTTCATTTTTGGCCGTATGAAAAACGTCATTCATAAATTCTTTGAAACCATCGGTGCCGCGCAGGGTTTTCACTTCGTCGGTTTTCATGCGCAAACCATTCAGGCCCAGAAATTCGATATCATTTTCTTCAAATGCATGCTCAATCTTATTCAGTGTCTGCGAATTGGGCTGGTTGGTGCCGTTTTCGATGCGGGCAATTCCCGTTTGGGATAATCCGGCCCTGTTAGCAAGATCAGATTGGCTCCACCCCAAAAGGGCGCGGGCAGCTCTTATTTGTTCTAATGTCGGCATAACATTATCCTACTGTTTCAATCGCTACATTTATTTTTCGTATTTCTATAAACCATCTCTCATGGCATTGTCCAGAAAAATTATGGCGCAAGCATAAAAAATACCTTTTTTTACATTTTTTAATTATTTTTGTTGACAGCGTGAAATAAAATATCATATAAACAACTTCAGGAAGACATAAATTATACATAATTTGTAAATTTTTATATTTTCCTTTTGATGAATCCCCACACACGTAAACCTGAGCCGGCTTTCCCCAAAGCCGGCTTTTCTTTTGTGCTATACTCTTTTATAGTAAGCCAAAAGGGCGGATTGAAAATGGCACAAGCGCAGAAAACTAAGCAGCAGAAAAGCAAGGTTAACCCGACAGCGCAATCCTTGATCGGGATTTTTATATTCGCGCTCGGCTTTGCGGCGTTTATTGCCGTTTTATATCTGGGCTATGTGCGTTTTTATAAAGGCGGCAATGCGGAAAATTCAAGCCTTGAGGAAACCGCCCGCGCCGAAAAAACCGATACTATCGAAGCCTATTTAGGCGAGGAGGCCGACCAGCAGACAATGCGCAAGGCCAGCTATGATGAGATTACCGGGCAATGGGAGGCGGTGAATAATCGCTATACCGCGCATTTCAATTTAACCCCGGACCGTCAATTTCAGATCATTTTGTTTTTGGATCCGCAAGGCTATGAACGTCATATTTCCTGGGGGCGTTTGCGATATGACGAAGAGCAAGGGGTTCTGGAATTCAAGCCCTCTTTCGCACCTTTGCCAGATGTGGAGGACGGGGAAATCAAAACGCTGACCCGCCGCGAATATGCGCTCATGCCTTTATATGATACAAGCAATAATACTTTGGCGCTGGTTCCCCGCATTATCGAGGGGCGGCGCGATCAAGTTCATCCTATTTTCTCCAAAATGGACCGCAGCGGACGTTTTATCCGCTTGATGCCGCGCCAGGAATAAGGGCCGCTATAAATGCCCGAATTACCGGAAGTTGAAATAGTCAAATGTGCGCTGGAGCCGGCAATGTGCGGCAAAGAAATCGAGCGCTGTGAAATCAATATTCAAGGTTTGCGCTATGTATTTGCCGAAAACTTTGCCGGCATCCTAAGTGGCGCCGTTTGTAAATCGGTAACGCGGCGCGGAAAATACATGATTTTGTATTTTGATCATGATTATGCGCTTGTCTGGCATTTGGGTATGTCGGGCCGCGTTAAAATTTTCGATACCAAAGCCGATTACGAGCCCGAAAAACATGATCATATTCTTTTTTATTTAAAAGACGGCACCGTCATCGTTTATAATGATGCGCGGCGCTTTGGTTTTATGGATTTGATGCGGGCAGACGAAATTGAAACCGCACGCCATTTTGCGAATATGGGCCCCGAACCACTGGGCAATCATTTTTACGGCCAAGCGCTATATGACGTTTTGAAAAATAAAAAAGCACCGATAAAAGCCGCGCTACTCGATCAGCGTGTGGTTGCGGGTGTTGGCAATATTTATGCGTGCGAGGCTTTATATATGGCCGGTATCAATCCGCGTAAATCCGCCCAAAGCCTTTCTCGCGCAAAAGTGGAAAAGCTGGCGGCGGCCATAAAAGATGTTTTGCGCAAGGCTATCGAGGCCGGAGGCTCGTCCTTGAAAGATTATGCCCATACCGATGGCTCGCTCGGATATTTTCAGCACATGTTCAGCGTCTATAACCGCGAAGGGCAGGCTTGCCCTGATTGTACGTGCGACATCAGCCGAACAAAAGGTATAAAAAGAATTGTGCAAACGGGACGCTCTACATTTTACTGTAGTGCGCGACAGAAATGATTGGCAAATTCGACCATAGCCTATACATTAATTCCATGCGTATTTTTATTCTCACCATCACCTTTTTGGGGCTTTTTTGTAGTTCCGTCTATGCGCAAGGCAATGATGAGGCCATGCGTGCCGAATTTCTGGAAGCCTTGCCTGATGTTCCGCGTATGGATGGCATGCGGGAAATGGAGGATTTCATTCTGGTTTTTGACAAACCCGAGGGCCGCATTATCGAAACACTGGTTCATACCGAAAATATCTCCGTGCAGGAGATCAAGAATTATTACGCGCAAACTCTGCCGCAACTCGGTTGGCACAAAACCGAAAGCGATGAATTCGTGCGCGAGGAAGAAAAACTGAGTATGCACTATGAAAAAGATTTTGTAAAAATCACTGTGAGTCCGAATGAAGAATAAATCCTTTCAGCTACTTACATTCCGGGCAAAATATTTTTACATTTTTTTGGATGAAAAGCTTGACAACTGTGGATAACAAAGCGTATATCTCATCGATCTTAAAAATTTGAGTAGAGTAAGAATCGCTATTTGCGGTTAAAAAGTTTGAAAAAGAAGGAAAGTAATTAATGGCCAACCACGCATCTTCAAGAAAACGTGTTCGTAGAAACGAAAGACGCGCCGCGATCAATACAAATCGTAGAAGCCGCATTCGTACCTTTATTAAAAAGGTAGAACTAGCTTTGGAAAGCGGCAATGCCAAAGATGCTGAAAACGCCCTTAATGATGCCCGTCCTGAGATCCAGCGCGGCGTAGCCAAAGGTATTTACCACAAGAATACCGCATCCCGTAAAATCTCCCGCTTATCGGCGAGAGTCAAAGCTTTGAAATAAAGCGTCCTGCCGCAAAGAAGTATTGCGGAAGTAATAATTTATTCATTACTAATATTCCATCCCCTCACTGAAATATTCACGTGAGGGTTTAAGTGCTTTTAAAATAATTTATGCGAACGAATATTACTTTTTTGAATGTTCCCTATTTATTCTCATTGCATCCTCATAAAAAATTGTTGTAAGTTCATTTTCATCACACGATGAACGGACTAATAAGACAAATTTTTGTTGGAATTCGTCGTTTTACAGTTTTGTGAATATTTTATTCATTAAACGATATGCAAGGCTTCTTTGGGTGTTGTGGGGAAAGATCAGCACTTATCGCTGCCTAAAAAAGATAACAGAGTGAAGCGTAAAAGAATGCGAAATCATAAATTTCGCAAACCCCTTTCTTTTGCCTGTTGATAAACTGTTATGCGTTGATATCGAAGGGGATTGAAGTTTTTAAAGTTTAACATTGTAAATAAGTGGAGAGTATCACTATGTCAGAAATCGGGGGAAAAACCGCCATCGTTGAAAAACCGGAAAATGCAAACGCACAGGCTGATTACTCGGCGACACCTTTAAAGCCGACCAAGGAAATCATGGATTTATGGACGAAAATCCACGCCGATATGCGTCAGGAATTCGGTGAGGCGATCTTCCGTAGCTGGCTGAAACCACTGGAATTACAGGCCTATTATCATGGTACGATGGAAGTGTCCGTTCCCACGCGTTTTATGCGCGATTGGATTCAAAACCATTATGCCGAGCGTATTTTGGAAATGTGCCGCGAAGCCAATGAAGAGATCAAGCGTTTACAAATTGTTGTTGTACAAGGCGCAATTATTGATGATTTTCAGGTAGATGACTCTGTCAAGCCAATGGCCAAAAGTTCGGCCAACGAAAATGTTTTGCGCGAAATCGCCGAAATTTCCTCTCCTTTGGATGAGCGTTTCAAATTCGAAAATTTCGTGGTTGGCAAGCCCAATGCGCTGGCCCATGCCGCTGCTCGCCGCGTGGTGGAAAGTGATGCCGTTCCTTTTAACCCGCTCTTTATCTATGGCGGCGTTGGTCTTGGTAAAACACATTTGATGCATGCGATTGCGCACTCTATCAAAGAACAAAGCCCCGAAAAAACAGTGATGTATCTTTCGGCTGAAAAATTTATGTATCAATTTGTGCGCGCCTTGCGAGCCAATGAAACCATGAATTTTAAAGAATGTTTCCGCTCTGTCGATGTTTTGATGATGGATGATATCCAATTCATTGCAGGTAAAGAATCAACGCAGGAAGAATTCTTTCATACCTTTAATGCGCTGGTGGATCAAAACAAGCAGATAATCATTTCCGCCGATAAATCGCCCTCTGATCTTACCGGTATTGATGAGCGTTTGCGTTCCCGCCTTGCCTGGGGCTTGGTGGCTGATATTCATCCGACAACCTATGATTTGCGCCTTGGTATTTTGCAATCCAAACGCGCACAATTAGAGGCCGATGTTCCTGATAGCGTTCTGGAATTTCTGGCGCTGAAAGTGACTTCCAATATTCGTGAAATGGAAGGTGCGCTGAATCGTATCGTGGCCCATGCCGATGTGGCGGGGCAGGAAATTACCCTTGAATCCACGCAGGAAGTTTTGCAGGATTTGCTCCGCGCCCATGATCGCCGTATTACTATCGATGAAATCCAGCGTAAAGTGGCCGAGCATTATAATCTGCGCCTGACCGATATGCATTCATCGCGCCGTGCGCGTAATGTGGCCCGCCCGCGTCAGATTGCGATGTATCTCGCCAAGCAACTAACAGCGCGCTCACTTCCCGAGATAGGCCGTAAATTCGGTGGCCGTGACCATACAACAGTGATGCACGCCGTACGCAAGGTTGAAGAGCTGATCGAAGCCGATGCACAAATCGCGCAGGATACAGATGTGATTCGCCGCGCGCTGACCGGTTAAATCGTTAAAGAAATTTTATAAAAGACTTTTCATTTGATCTCCTCCAAATAAAAGCGCAAATCTCGAAGCAATTCGGGGTTTGCGTTTTTTTATTGTGGTCTTGCACTTTAAGGCTGACTTGATTATAAAAAATAATCTAATTTTAAAGCGGAAGGAATACACCATGCCGACAGCCAGCGAAGTGAAAAGCAAGTTTGAAGAATTTTTAGAGCAGCTCACACAAGCCCAAGATTCTTTAAATGCGCAAAAAGACGACTATGTGCAAGCTATTAAGCACTGGGATGAGGCTGGCAATATATCTTTTGCCGCGCTTTTTTCCGACTTGGAGGATAAGAGCATTGTAAAGCTGGATGAGGTTTTAAAAACCTCGAATGCGGATTGGACGGCATCTGATCTCATAGAAGCCATGACCGCCCAAAGCAATTTCAATGCAGCCAAAGCCAAAAACATTACCCAAAAATATGGTAGCGCCGAAGATATTTATGCGCGCCTTGAAGATCTGCATGAGAGCATTCTTCCTTTAATCAAGCAATATCGCCGTATTTCATTATATTTATATGCAGATACTGAAAATAAATTATCTAAATATAATAAGACCGCTCAGATGTTGGATACCATTGATGGTATGATACAAAACGACCTGACATACAGGCATAGCTCTGTGGATGGCATCAAGAAATACAATGAAGCGGCCCGCGAAAAAGGCGAGGAAGAAATTACCTCGGATAATTTTGAAAGCTATCAAAAATCCCTGCTTTGGCATGGCTGGAGCGCTTTGAGCCAGTCACCGGAGGTTAAAATCCTGGCCGCCGCCTCCAATGATATTCGTAAACGCCCCGCACATTTTGTGAAGCAGGATTTGCAAGCCTATGAAAAATTGCAAGACAGCTATGCTGATTTCAAAAAAGTCATACCTGAAATCAAGGCTTTGCAAGAGGTTTATAATGATCTTATGGACCATGAAAGCCAAATTCTGGATCAGGATGCAATGCAAGCGCGCCTGCGCGATAAAGTAAAGCAAAGCTTGAGCCATAATAAAGAATTCAGACAAGGCTTTGCGCAGAATTTTGGCGAAGAGGGACATAACATTATAGCCGCCCATGCCAAGCAGACAGCGCTGGAACAAATAGATGGCAATATCGGCGCGCAAGTGGAAGCCGTGGGCAAAGCCATTGATGATATTCATGATGGCTTGAAAAAACTGCACCGCGTATCTTCTAGTCGCACTGTGCGTGTGGATCTGGAAAAAATAGAAAAATCGATTGAAGAGGGCGTTTATGACATCGATTTATATGTCGATCAAATGAAAGACCGCCGTACCCGCGTGCAGAGTTTTACGCCCCAGCGCAATACCAACTATGATGACGGTATGTATTTTAATTATATGATGCTGTATATCCTTTTGGCCGATAACGCGTCTTTTGATTCTGCCAATCACGATATGTCCCGCGATTTATCCGCGCAATTCGGTGATGCGTTGCCTGATTTGGCGGCGCTGGATATAGAGAATTTCAATATGAATACGATCTCTATTCCGGGCGTTGATATTGGCGCGTCTATTGATGTGGGCTCGTCTTTATCCGGTATTTCCTCATCCATCCCCAGCCCGTCCGATTACGGCGGCGGGTATAGTGGCGGTTATGATGGAGGTAGCAGTTTCGGCGGCGGCTTTGATGGCGGCGCTGGCGGTGGATTTTAGTGCATCGCTTTAATTTCTAATTATTCCAGAGCCTGCGGGGTTTTGGCGCTGTTTGTTTCGGCTTTTTATAAATGAAATTTTTTCGCGCGCTGTTATCGCGGCTGGGCGGCGTAAAAAACTGCCGTTGCTGGCTTTTACGGCGTTCTTCCAGCCCTTCTTGTTTGCGGCGCTCGCGCGCTTGTTGCGCCTCCATATTACTTTGTTCGTCAGCATGGGAATGGGAACCGGACATGCCGTGACCCGGATGCGCCTTCGCTTTATGCATGACGGCATGTGCACTCAATAAAGCGCTGCAAAAAAAACCCAAAAGCAAAAACCGTTGTAAAGCCATATCAAATCTCCTACTACCCCTAAATTATACCATTATCGTGGTTATAGCTGTCAAAATTATTGACGGCTTGCGCGTGAGGGCTTAGCATCCTTTTCCATGACACAAGAAGAAAAATTCACCTTGCAAGAGGTAAAGGCTCTGTATCAAAAACCGTTTATGGATTTGGTATTTGAGGCCGCAACGGTTCACCGCGCCAATCATGACCCGAAAGAGATGCAAATGTGCACCTTGCTTTCGATTAAGACAGGCGGCTGTACGGAAGATTGCAAATATTGCTCGCAATCCATCCATAACAATGCCGATCTGGAAAAAGAAATCCTGATGAAAACCGATGAGGTGCTGGAAGAGGCGCGCAAAGCCAAGGAAGCGGGCTCGACCCGTTTTTGTATGGGCGCCGCATGGCCGCGCGTTCTGGAAGGAAGAGCCTTTGACCGCGTTTGCGATATGGTGAAAGGCGTGTCCGATATGGGCATGGAGGCTTGCGTGACCCTCGGTATGCTGACCGAAGATCAAGCCAAACGTTTGGCGGAAGCAGGGCTGACAGCCTATAATCACAATCTGGATACAAGCCGAGAATATTACGATAAAATTATCACAACGCGCAGCTATGATGAGCGTCTGGAAACGCTGAAAAATGTTGCCAAGGCAGGAATCAGCGCGTGTTGTGGCGGTATCTTGGGGATGGGCGAGAGCAAGGATGACCGCATTTCCCTGCTTCATACCTTATCCAATCTTGATCCCCAGCCTGAATCCGTGCCGATCAATATGCTGGTCCCTGTGAAGGGAACACCGCTTGAAAATGCGCCAAAGCTGGATATTTTCGAATGGATACGCACAATCGCGGTAGCACGCATTTTAATGCCCAAAGCTATGGTGCGCCTATCGGCCGGGCGTTTGCAAATTTCCAAAGAATCACAAGCACTGGCCTTTATGGCTGGCGCCAATGCGATCTTTACGGGCGAAAAACTGCTGACCACCCCCAACCCGGAAGAGGATTTTGATTCCCAATTACTGGATGAGCTGGGTATGAAACCGCGCGCCCCTTATAAAGACGGCCCCGTCACAAAGCAGGGCGGCGGAACAGGGCAAAAGGCCGCCTGATTATGGAGCGGGAAGCATCTATTCTTAAAGCCTTCGCCATTAAGGGCGAAGGTGGAGGACAAGTGCTGGAAGGCGATGCTATATCCAAAACCATCAAAGCCGATCAACTGGCCTGGGTACATCTGGATGGCAATCATCCCGATACGAAAACCTGGCTGGAGCGTGAGGTTTCCTATCTGGATAATTTGATTATCGAAGCTTTGCTCGAGCAAAATACGCGCCCGCGCATGATTGAATACGATCAAGGGGCTTTGCTTATTTTGCGCGGGGTCAATCTGAACGAAGATGCCGAGCCGGAAGATATGATTTCTATTCGCCTCTGGATTGATGCCAGCCGCATCATATCGGTGCGTTTGCGCCCTTTAAAAGCGGTGCAGGATTTGTGGAAAAAGCTTGAAAACGGCGCTGGACCAAAGAATTCAGGCGAATTTATCGGCGCGCTTTCAGGGCGCTTGTTTGAACGCATGGAACCTGTCTTTACCGATCTGGATGCCAGGCTTGATGACATTGAAGAAGAAGTCATGGAATGCCCCGATAAGCATTTGCGCGCGGCGATCACTGATATTCGCAAGCAGGCCATTATTTTCCGCCGTTATATCGCGCCCCAAAAGGATGCGATTGCCCAGTTGCGCAATAGCGATCTGCCTTGGCTGGAGCAAAACCACAAACGCAAATTGCAGGAAAATCTGGACCGCGTGACCCGCTATGTCGAAGATCTGGATACAATCCGCGAGCGCGCGCAAATTGTCAAAGACGAGCTGGCCAATGCTCTGGCCGATAAAATGAACAAGAATATGTATGTTCTGACCATTGTCGCCGCGATTTTCTTGCCGCTCGGGTTTTTAACAGGCTTGCTCGGCATTAATGTCGGTGGTATCCCGGGCGCGGAGTATGACGGCGCTTTTTTTGTTTTTAGCGGTATATTGTTAAGCATTGTGGCGGTGCAAATTCTTACCTTCAAATTGCTGAAGTGGTTTTAGGCTCTTTTTTGCTCAGGGTCGCAAGCGACCTACGCTTTTTTGCTCAGGGCGGTAAACCGCCTACGCCTTTTTCCGCTCAGGGCGGTAAACCGCCTACGCCTTTTTCCGCTCAGGGCGGTAAACCGCCTA
>JBKHDZ010000008.1:0-25755 GCA_046541095.1 Alphaproteobacteria bacterium | reverse complement strand
GCCATCGGTCACCATCAAAAGTCACCATAATGTCGGCGGCCTGCCCGAACATATGGAGCTTAAACTGGTTGAGCCGCTACGCGAGCTGTTTAAAGACGAGGTGCGCGATCTGGGCCGCGCGCTGGGCATGCCCGAAGATTTTATCAAGCGCCATCCCTTCCCGGGGCCGGGGCTTGCCATTCGCGTTCCGGGCGAGATTACGGGCGAGAAGCTTGAAATCCTGCGCAAGGCCGATGTGATTTATCTGGAAGAAATTCGCAATGCAGGGCTTTACGATGCCATCTGGCAGGCTTTTGCCGTGCTTTTGCCTGTGAAAACCGTCGGCGTGATGGGTGATAGCCGCTCTTATGATTATGTCTGCGCCCTGCGCGCCGTGACATCGGTGGATGGCATGACGGCCGATTATTATCACTTCGATCATGAATTTCTGGGCCGTGTTTCCACGCGCATAATCAATGAAGTGCGCGGGATTAATAGGGTCGTCTATGATATCACCAGCAAACCCCCGGGAACCATTGAGTGGGAGTGATGGAAGTTAATTTAAAGTAATTGACTTTGTGTGCCTTTTACTATATGTTGAAGCATCTTCTATATTCAACTTTACGTCTTCAACATATAGTAAAAGGCACACAAGTGATTTCTTGCACTTTTTTAGGAATTTTTTGCTAAATCCTAAGAGTTTTCTTGAATGGTTTTTCATTAATTATCTCCTTATAAATTTAATCGATTCTATATTCTATTATAGTATATTTATCGTTAAAAATCAAATATTTAAGATAATTCTGGACTGTCTAGAATATACTGTTTTGAGCGCATTATATTGCTAAAATGAATAAAGATTTGGTCGTGATAGCGAAGTAATCCATAAAATTTCGCCACTAAGGCACTAAGAAACACTAAGGGCATTTAAGGGAGTTTGTGACCCTTCGTGATACTTCGTGTCTTAGTGGTTTAAAATAGATTGCCACGTCAGGCTTACGCCCTCCTCGCAATGACGCGCAGGATATCGCTACCGCTTCAAATCCCGATAAAAATTCTCGTGTGAACCAAGGCCAATCAACGTCAATGTGATCGTGTTATTTTCCCATGAATAGGCGAGCAGCATCAACTGCCCTGCCATTTTGAATTTATGCACGCGGATGCCCGCAAGGTCGCCTTTTTTAAGCTGGCCGATTTCGGGGTTTTGGGCGATATCCACAACGGCCATTTCCAAATCGCGGCGCTGGTTTTTATGGAGTTTTTTGGTGGATTTTTTAAAGGCAGGCCGCTCGACAATATTCATCTTCTACCCCCGCGGATCATCAAGCTCCGTAAATTCAAATGGCGTGCTTGGGTTTGGATCATCCATGGCCAGCAAGACATCCTTGATAAATGCGTATGGAAGATCAGGGTTTTCCTCTGCAATTTTGCCAATTTTCGCCCAATATTCAATCTGTTTGGGAGTGGAGCGGGAAAACACGCTGGCATATTTCTTGGCCTCCTCGACCAATTCGTCAGATAAGTTGATGGTAGTCATAGGTCTGTATATACCTTTCTGCGTGTGGTCTAAAATACCTTCGCTCGGACATTATCGTCTATATTAAATTACAACATATAAAAACATATTGCAACAAAAAGTTTTTTTTTGTTTTAATTTATTATACCCACATACTCTAGTATTACGTAAAAACTTGCAACCTTTGGTATAGCTATACTAGGACTCGGCGCATATTTAAAATTATTGAAAGATTTCTATTATGCTATACGAGCTTCCCTATCGGCGCGGGCGTGCTTGCGAAATATGGACCAGCGCTTTTTTCATTTTGCTTATTATCGCTGTTTTTATCTTTACCGCTTTTGCCGTATTTGATTCCCCCGTTATTTTGGGAACCGAGAAAAATGCCAACGGTCTTGTCGAATATCTTTGCCTTGGATCGGGGTGCGATAATCTGCAAGATATGGATTGGTAAAAGGCGTTTTAGCCTCTCATTTTTGATTCTTTATTCAAAACGGTGCCGGATCGGTGAAGGTTATCAATGCACCGCCATCGGGATGATGTATCGTTAAACTCTGTGCGTGGAGTTGGAGCCTGTCGGCGGCATTGCGCATAGTTTCGCTGGCATAAAATGGATCTCCCAAGATGGCATGGCCGATTTCCGCCAAATGAACACGAAGCTGGTGCGAGCGCCCTGTGATGGGGTAGAGCGCAAGACGTGAAAACCCTGCCGCTTCACGCTCTAATACTTCCCAGCGCGTTTGAGAAGGTTTACCGTGCTCATAGCATACCATTTGGCGTGGGCGGTTCGGCCAGTCACAGCGCAAGGGTAAATCAATCAGCCCGCTATCATTTTCAGGATGGCCTGCAACACGCGCGATATAGGTTTTTTGCACTTTGCGGCACTCGAATTGTTTGCCGAGATTGGCCTGCACCTCTTTGCCGCGTGCCATAAGAAAAATGCCGGATGTTTCCATGTCAAGACGGTGGACAAGCAAGGCATCGGGGTAGATGGCGCGGGCGCGGCCTTCCATGCAATCGGCCAGATGCGCGTCTTTGCCGGGAACACTTAAAAGCCCGCTTGGTTTTGAAAAAACCAGCAGATGCGAATCTTCATGAATAAGTTTGAGCGGAATTTGCGGGGGGCTATAGCTTTGAATGATCTAGCTCTCGAATATGACTTTAACGCCGCGCTTTTTAAAATAGCTCTGCATCATTTTGCGGCCCTGACGGTTATTCTGCGCCAGTTTTTCAGGATCAAAATGCGCTTCTTTGATGCCTTCTTCCTGCATCGCTTTTTTAAGATTTAAAATGTGGTAATCAATATTGTCATTGTCTTCTTGCAAAGACTGGTAAACGGCTTGCTTGGCTTCTTCTACGCTCATTTTTCATCTCCTGCTACAAAAATATGGTTTAATAAATACCGCCTGTTCCCGTATTCGCGCTACTGGAGTTATTATTGCGGTTATAATCTCGAACAGGGCGTTCGCCGCGAATAAACTCCCCGTTTTCATCGAATTGGTAATCATAATAGCTATCATAATTTTCTTCAGCCAGAAATCCGCGATCTACAGGATTAACGCCCTGCTCATCCAGCATATAAATCTGGTCGGTCGGCTCGGTGCCGATGACAAAGGCTTCCCAGATTTTGTTTTCATCGGAAGGCGTTGCGCGTGCCCCTGTTTCGGCATTGATTTGCACGTGACGAATACCGGGTGGGACGCGGAAAGGCACAGGGGCTTTATCGTGCAGTGCATGTTCCATAAATTCCTTGAATATCGGCGCGGCAACCGAGGAGCCTGTTTCACGTTTCCCGAGGCTGCGCGGCTGATCAAATCCTGTAAATACGCCGACCAGAAGATCGGGAGAAAAGCCAATGAACCAGGCGTCTTTGGATTTGTTGGTGGTGCCAGTCTTTCCGGCCAAAGGATAGCCGATAGATTTTAATCTTTGCGCTGTGCCGCGCTCGATAACACCCTCCAGCATAGATACGATTTGATAGGCCGTGCGCGGGTCTGCCACCTGCTCGCGGTTATCGGGCACTTCGGGCACAGGCTGGTTTTGCCAGCGGATACGATTGCCGCAATTCGGGCATTGGCGCGAATCATGCCTGAAAATCGTAGAACCGTTACGATCCTGAATACGGTCCACGAATGTCGGGGTTATCTTTTTGCCGCCATTGACAAAGACGGCATATCCGGCTGTTAAATCCAGTAAAGTGGTTTCGCCCGCGCCCAAAGACATCGACAGATTCGGAGGCATGTTATCAATGACCCCGAATTTTTCCGCATAATCTGCAATAGTTTCCATTCCGATAAAATCGGCAAGGCGCACCGTCATCAGGTTTTTGGATTTTTCAATCCCAACACGTATGGGGGTGGGGCCGTAAAATTCATTGGAATAATTGGAGGGCTTCCAGAAATTTCCGGGTCGGTCTTCAATAACAAACGGCGCATCCAAAACAAGTGTGGCCGGTGTAAATCCTTTCTCTAAAGCGGCGAGATAAACAAACGGCTTAAAGGCGGAGCCTGTCTGCCGCTGGGCTTGAGTGGCGCGGTTAAATTCGGAAGCGCCATAGCTATAGGCCCAGCCGCCCTGCATGGCTAAAACGCGGCCTGTATGGGGGTCGAGGGCAATAATCGCGCCTTGAATATCGGGCACCTGTTCCAGCTCATATTTGTTTTCTTCATCCTCCAGCGCCTCAACAATAATGACATCGCCTTCTTCCACAACTTGGGTCAGGGCGTTAATGGCAGGGCCGAGAGCATAGCCTTCATTCAAATATTCACGCGCCCATTTGGCGTGTTCGAGGGACAAGATACCCTGCGGTTTATCAACAAAACCAAGTTTGGCTTGTTCCTCGTTAACTTCGAGGACGACGGCCAAATCCCATTCATCAATAATCTTGATCGGTATATCGATATTGCGAAGCTGTTCGCGCCAATCCGTCATGGTGGTCAGCGTTTTAAAGGGGCCGCGATAGCCATGCCTGCGATCATAGGCCACCAAGCCGTTGCGCAGAGAGCTTTGGGCAATTTTTTGCAGTTCAGGGTCAATGGAACTGCGTACGGCAAGCCCGCCTGTGTACAGCCCTGCCACCTGATATTCTTTTTCCAGCTCGCGGCGAATTTCTTCGGCAAAATAGGGGGCGCTTACCAGATCTTCTTTATCTTTTTCTACAACTTGCAAAGGCTTTAATTTGGCAAGATCTGCTTGGGTCTGCGTGATAAAGCCTTCTTCCATCATACGGTGAATAACAAGATTGCGGCGTGCCGTGGCGGCTTTGGTTTTGCGAATGGGATGATAATTATTGGGCGCTTTGGGCAGGGCGGCCAGATAAGCGGCTTCATGAATTTCCAGCTCTTCCAGCGATTTATCAAAATAATGCAAGGCCGCCGCCGCCACGCCGTAAGTGCCGCTTCCTAAATAAATTTCGTTTAAATAAAGCTCCAGAATCTGGTCTTTGGACAGCGCCCGTTCAATGCGGCTGGCCAGTATGGCTTCACGGATTTTACGCTCCAGCTTGACTTCATTGGTCAAAAGGAAATTTTTGGCAACCTGCTGGGTAATGGTTGAGGCCCCTTCGGGACGGCGGCCCATGCCGATATTTTTTACATTGGTAATAGCGGCGCGCGCAATGGCTTTATAATCAAGGCCGCTATGTTCATAAAAATGCTGGTCCTCAACCGCAATAAAGGCATTTTTGACTATCTCGGGAACATCATTGATGGAAACAAAAACGCGCTTTTGTTTGGAAAACTCAGCCATTAACTGGCCGTTTCCGGCATAAATTCGCGTGACAATAGAGGGTTCGTAATTTTGAAGCTGATTATGGTCGGGCAAATTCTGGCTGTAATAGCTAAGGCCGAAAATAATCGCGGCCATTCCGACAACAAGGCCGATAAACCCCAGTGATACCAGTCCTAAAAATCCATACCAGAAATATTTCATACTTTAAGCTATATATGCCTTAGGCGGTTTTTGCCAAGGATTGTTTTGCGTGTTTTGTTATGGGGCCGTCTTTGCTGCCGCGAATAAATTGCTCGACATAAGGATTGCCTG
The DNA here is from genome assembly GCA_046541095.1 of Alphaproteobacteria bacterium. GTDB lineage: Bacteria > Pseudomonadota > Alphaproteobacteria > Micavibrionales > Micavibrionaceae > UBA2638. The sequence goes on along the minus strand of JBKHDZ010000008.1, from coordinate 20,219 downwards.
ATTGATCAAGATCATCGACAGGGCCATGCCAGATAATGCGTCCTTCGTAAATCATGGCAACTTCATCGGCAATTTTGCGAACCGAAGACATATCATGGGTAATGGAAAGCGCGGTCGCTCCTAGCCTTTTTACCGATTCTACGATCAGATCATTAATAACATCAGCCATAATAGGGTCCAGCCCCGTTGTCGGTTCATCAAAAAAGATGATCTCGGGGCTGGCGGCAACCGCGCGGGCAAGTCCCACCCGTTTTTGCATCCCCCCGGACAGCTCGGCCGGATATAAATTTCCCGTTTCGGGGCGCAAACCAACGGCGACCAGTTTTTCGCAGGCAATTTCCTGCGCCTCTTTTTTATTCATGCCGCGCCCTTGAATAAGGCCAAAGGCGACATTTTCCCAAACTTTCAAAGAATCGAACAGTGCCGCACCCTGAAAGAGCATTCCGAATTTGCGCATCATGGCATCGCGGTCTTTGGGCCGCATGCCTATTGTTTCCTGTCCATCAACTTTAATAGAACCGCTATCAGGTTCGATAATGCCCAGAACGGATTTCAGCAAGACAGATTTTCCGGTTCCTGATCCGCCAATGATGACCAAAGATTTTCCGGCTTTTACGTCCAGATTTGCCCCTTGCAGAACATGCTTGTCACCGAAACTTTTATGCAAATCCTTAATGGAAATTTTGGCCATGTTTTCTTGATCCGTACTCATGAGAAAAAGACCTTTGTAATGGTAAAATTCAAAATGAGGATCAATATGGATGATGACACAACCGCATTGGTTGTGGCCGCACCTACACCTTGTGCACCGCGCGCCGAATTATAGCCGTGGTAACAGCCTAGAATACTGACGACAAAGCCAAAAACAGCCGCTTTGACAAGGCCGGATATAACATCAATAGGCTCCAAAACATCCCAGGTTTGTGAAAGATAGGAGCCCGAGCCAAAGCCAAGTGTATAAACGGAAACAACATAGCCGCCGAATACGCCGATAATATCGCCGATCAGAACCAGAACAGGCAGCATCAATGTTCCGGCAATTACACGCGGCGCAATCAGATATTTGAAAGGATTAACGGATAGGGTGGTTAGCGCATCAATCTGCTCTGTAACGCGCATCGTGCCAATCTCGGCGGCTATCGCCGCGCCGATACGTCCCGCCACCATTAATCCGGCCAGAACGGGCGCGAGTTCGCGCGTTACCGAGAGAACCACAACTGCGGCAATCGCGCTTTCGGCATTAAAGCGGGTAAACCCTGTATAGCTTTGCAAGGCCAGAACCATCCCTGTAAACAAGGTTGTCATCCCGACAACTGGAAGCGAATAATACCCGATATCCACCAATTGTCGCCAGATTTGTGCAGGGAAATAGGGCGGCAGAAAACAATGGGTGATCGCCTTTCCGATGAACACGCTAATGCGTCCGACCAGCTCTAAAAAGAATAGAATTGTATGGCCAATGGCCCTTACACTATCAATCACATGCATGATTAATGGTGTTGTTTTATCGTTTAAAATGGCCGCGGCATTTTCTGTTTTCATGATAAAATGGTTTTTTATACAGTATCTTGCTTTATAAAACTTTGAGAAGATTAAATAATCCTAGGGCTTTCGTCCACTATTAATATATAAAAATATGACAATAACGCAGAAAAAGATTCATCCCGCCGATTTAATACCCATGAATTTGTGCGCGGCCTATGTGCCTCTTCAAATCCATCTGGCTTACGCAAAAGATGCTTCGCCCAATATCTTTGGACGGATTTATCATGAACATGCGCAATTATGGTTGCATCGCGATCTGGCGAAAATCGTATGTTTAAGTGCGGCTATTGTGCATTTGAAATATGGATATAACCTTGTTTTATATGATGGACTGCGCACGGTAGAAGCCCAGTCAAAAATGGCTGAAAGTGGTATTGTCAAAGCCAATCCGCACTGGATGGAAGAGCCGCGCCTTCTATCACCTCCCGGTGCGGGCGCGCATCCCCGCGGTATGGCCATAGATATGAGCCTGCTGGACAAGGGGGGATGCCTCGTTGATATGGGCACGGAATTTGATTATCTGGCGGCCGATCAAGGTGCCGACCACAATCCTGCGCACCGATCTTACACAAGGCTTGAAACAGCGCATAAGAAAAATCGCGATATGCTCAATGAAGCGGTATGCAAGGCCGCCTTTGATCTGGATTATGATCTGGATTTTCTGGCTCAGGAATGGTGGGATTTTCGTTTTAAAAAAGAATATTACGAGCAATTTTCGCCTTTATCCGATGATGATTTGCCGCCGGAAATGCGCATGGTGAATACGGCGGCTTGTGAGAATTTCAAAGAGATATACGCCCCGCGCGCTGAAGAGATTATCGCCGAGATGAAGGATTTAGCGGATATAGCTTCGGTTATAACGGCGCCCTAGATCGGTCAGAATTTCATAGCCGATTGTGCCCGCATCATCAGCCAGCCTATCCGCGCTTTGATGGGGGCCTAGCACTTCCATAAAATCACCATGGCAAGGGAAAATGCTTTCGGGGATATTTTTTAGACTGACAATCGTTAAATCCATGGAAACGCGCCCGACAATCGCGCAGGCGTGCCCATGCCAGTATAATGTTCCGGCATTGCTCAAGTGACGTAAAAATCCATCAGCATAGCCGAGTTGAACAGTGGCAAGTTTTTCATCCTTTTGCGGCACGTAGCTTGCCCCATATCCTACGCTTTCGCCTTTAAGCGCAGTGCGGATTTGCAAGATCGGCACCTCCAGAGAAACAACAGCCTGCATCGGGTTTTCTTGTTCAGGGGTTGGATTGAGGCCGTATAAACACATGCCAGGACGCACCATGTCAAAATGGTATTTTTCATCGCGGAAGATGCCGGCAGAATTGGCCAGTGATTTTTTGGACGATAAGAATGAGTCCGAAGCGTTTTGAAAATCTTTGTACTGCTGATTGGTAAGAGGGTGTTCTTTTTCATCGGCGCAGGCAAAATGGCTGATCACATATTTAATATCAAGAGTATCGCTAAGTACTTGGGCGCGCTCTGTCCAGTACTGCGCCTCTTTCGTATCCAGCCCCAAACGCCGCATACCCGTATCAATATGCAAGATAGATTTTAAATACGGTCTGGTTCGTTTCGAATAATCGCTCCATCGTTTTATACACTCTGAGGAGTTTAAAACTGGTATAAGATTGTGAAAATCAAAAAGCTCTTCCGTGTCGGAAAGAAGGCCGTTTAAAACGGCAATGCGCGTTTCCTGATCGGAGAAATTTTCGCGTAATTCCAGCGCCTCATCGAGCGTGGCAACAAAAAAAAGATCGGCGCCTTCTTCTTTTAAGGCTTTGACCACTTCTATTGCGCCCAGCCCATAGCCATTGGCTTTCACGGCTGCGGCGACTTCACATTGCACGCCGACCTTGTTTTTACAAAGGGCGTAGTTCTTTTTCAAGGCGTTAAGATCAATGCTTAATCGTCCGGCGGCGCAATGGGGTGAAGTTTTAAAAGCCATTAAAGATTGGGCCTTCCGTCTTACTCATAATCGCTATGCGCAATATCCAGATCACCAAAGCGTGTGAGGTTGGAATCAAAGAATAACTTGACGGTGCCGATGGGACCGTGTCTTTGCTTGGCGACGATGACTTCTGAGATATTATGAGCGCGGGACATGCGCTCTTGCCAGTCCAGATGCTTTTCCGTGCCGACTTCTGGCTCGGCTCGTGAGAGGTAATATTCCTCGCGGTAAATGAACATGACGCAATCAGCATCCTGCTCGATGGACCCTGATTCCCGCAAATCCGAAAGCTGCGGGCGTTTATCTTCGCGCTGTTCAACCGCCCGCGAGAGCTGGGATAAGGCAATAACGGGAATATCAAGTTCTTTGGCAATGGCTTTCAGCCCCCGCGTAATTTCAGAGACTTCCAGCACGCGGTTTTCGGTGGATTGGCGCGAACCATTGCCGCGCAGAAGTTGCAAATAGTCGATGATCAGCAGGTTCAAGCCATGCTGGCGCTTGAGGCGGCGCGCGCGTTGGCGCACAGCCCCAATGGTTAAGGCCGGCGTATCATCAATGTGTAAAGGCACTTGACTGAGGACTTGTGAAGCCTCGACAAATTTGCGGAAATCATCTTTTGAAATATTTCCCTTTCGAATGGCATCGCCTGAAATTCCGGATTGATCAGACAAAATACGTGTGGCCAGCTGATCCGAGGACATCTCGAGCGAGAAAAATCCGACAATGCCACCTTCTTTGCCCCCGCTTTGCATATATTTTTTGGCTGCATTAAAGGCCATATTGACCGCCAGCGAGGTTTTACCCATTGATGGCCGCGCCGCCAGAATTAGAAGATCGGAATTTTGCAAACCGCCCAGTTTTTTATCCATATCGCGCAGGCCGGTTGTGACCCCTGTGACATGGCCTTCGGTATTATAGGCTTTTTCGGCGAGGGTGATCGCGGTCATCACCGAATCACGCAAGGTAATAAATCCGCCGCGCATATCGCCGCTTTCAGCCAGAGAAAACAGCCTGCTTTCGGCCATTTCTATGGTGTTATTGGCATCGGCCTCCAGATTAATGTTGTAGGAATCATTAACGATTTCCTCGCCCAGCATAATCAGTTCGCGGCGCATATGCAGATCATAAATGCTCTGCGCGTAATCTACCGTATTAATCACATTGATGACATTGGCCGCCAGATCGGCCAGATATTCGGCGCCGCCTACATCTTTTAGATCTTCATCTTTTTCAAAATAGTTTTTTAAAGTAACGGGCGAGGCATTTTGTCCGCGGTCAATCAACGTCATGATCGAGGTATAAATGCGCTGGTGAGCGGGGACGAAAAAATGCTCGGGCTTTAGAAAATCACTGATTTTTTCAAGGCCGCGATTATCAATGAGCAACGCGCCGAGCAAGCCTTGTTCGGCCTCCAGATTATGGGGCAAGGTGCGGTAGGCTTTTTCGGATTGTTGGTCCGAAGCGGCGAGATCAGAATAATTCAGGGCTGCGTTTGTATCCATAAAAAGAAAGCTAGCAAATGCCCGTGGCAATCGCTAGCTTTCTTGAATTTAATGACTGTGAATAGCGGGAATAACTTATTCTTTATCCGCGTCTTTACTCTCGCCAATAGTATTTTCTGCGCTTTCAGAAGACTCTTCAGCCTGTGCTTGTGCCTTCGCGGCGGCTTTTGCGGCCGCTTTCTCGGCAGCCTTGGCGGCTTTTTCTTCTTCTTCAGCCTTTTTGGCAGCAGCTTTTTCCTGGCGCTCCTTTTCGGTTTCAAGGGCGCTGTCTTCCAAAACAGATTCCAGCTGCTCGTCCTCGGCTTCGGCCACGATTTCCTCGATCACTTCTTCCATTGGAATATCGGAATCAGCATCTGCGATCAGGGCTTTTCCTGTTTCGGACTGAATTTTCGCTTCTTCTTCAGAGCGTGCAATATTGACTGTCACCTTAACCACCACTTCAGGGTGCAAGGCCACCTCAACATCGAACAAACCGATCGTTTTGAAATTATCATTCAGATAAATCATGGAACGATCAATTTTAACGCCTGTCACGTCGCTGACCTGCGCCGCAATATCGCGTGAGGTTACAGAGCCGTAAAGCTGTCCGCTTTCAGAAGCCTGACGAATAATGGGGGCTTTGGCGCCTTCCACTTTCTTCGCTGTCTTTTCGGCTTCTTTGCGGGATTTTTCATTTTCAGCTTCCAGAGCTTTGCGCTGGGCTTCGAAATAGGCAATGTTTTCTTTATTGGCACGCAGGGCTTTTTTCTGCGGCAATAAATAATTGCGTGCATAACCCGGCTTCACGGTGACGATATCACCCATATTGCCAAGATTATTCACTTTTTCGAGTAGAATGATTTGTGATTGTGCCATTATTCCTCGTCCTTATCTTGAGTCTGTCTCGTGGCGCACATAAGGCAAAAGGGCCATGTGACGCGCACGTTTGATTGCTTTGGCCAATTCGCGCTGTTTCTTTTGGGAAACAGATGTAATACGGCTTGGCACAATTTTACCGCGCTCCGAAATATAACGGGTCAGGGTTTTTGTATCTTTCCAGTCAATCGGCGGAGCATCCGGCGCACTGAATACGCAGGTTTTTTTACGGCGAAAGAAAGGTTTTTTTACTGTTGGGGCATCTGCAGCACTCATTACGCGGCCTCCTTCTTATACGGTTTATCTTCATAGTCTTTGCCGCCGCCCATCATGATAGAGGGGCCATCGGAAAGCTCTTCCAGCTTGATCGTCATATAGCGCATAACATCTTCATGAATGCGCAGATTACGCTCCAGTTCGATAATGGCAGAGCCGGGACCATCGGTTTCGATTAAGATGTAATGGCCTTTGCGGCTTTTATTGATGCGGTAGGCCAGATTACGCAGACCCCATTGTTCGGTCTTGGTAACTTTACCACCTTCTTTTTTGATGATCTCTTCGAATTCCTTGGTGATTTCCTTCACCTGGTTTTCGCTCAGATCCTGACGTGCGATAAACACGGTTTCATAATATGGCATATCTATTTCCTTTCGGTTTCATTTGCCAAAAACGCCCGACCATCGGACATTTTACAAAATCAGCTGAAGCATAAAGCGCCAGCAAGGTTTTTACGAAAGGCTATATAGACGAAAATTTCGCCGTAATGCAAGTATTTTTATTGTAAACTCTCGCGGTCATTGGCTATTTTCTCCAGATATGCGGCCAAAAATGATGACCAGCAGGTGTCCGGCTCGCTATGGCGGTGCGTGCAATGAGCTTGTCTTATGGCGCGCCGTAATTGCCTCTGGGTCATTTCAGGACGATTGAGCAATCCTTTGAAATCCTGAAAGGCCATAGATAGAAAATCGGCATAATCGGTGTTGGCGTGGCCGGTTTCGGTAAAGATCGTATAGGCAAAATCAGACTCACTTATAAGATTAAGGATTTTCTCCAGATTGGGTAATGTCATGTTCTCCTCCTAACATTCTTAATAAATATTTTTGTGGCGATATGGTTACTTCTACCTCCACCAAAGTTTTTGAATAAAAAATGGTTCGCAATAATGGTAAAAAGAAATAATATTTCTTGAAATTTTATGATGCTAATATTGATATTTTAAAACTATATTTCGCCAAGAAAGCATTATACTGCCCGCTGTAATTATCGTTCTAACCATTGATTTAAGGGAGTGCAGAGATGGCACGAGCATTTATATTTCCCGGGCAAGGCTCGCAATTTGTAGGCATGGGCGCGGATCTGGCCGAAAATTTCAGCGAAGCCAGAGATGTTTTCGAGCGTGTCGATGAGGCGCTCAAGCAAAAATTAAGCAAGATTATTCTGGAAGGTCCGGAAAGTGATCTGAATATGACGGCCAACACCCAGCCTGCGCTCATGGCGGTTTCTCTCGCTGTCGTGGAAATTTTAAAAAAACAGGGAGGTATTGATTTTGGCAATGCCTGTACTTTTGTGGCCGGTCATTCTTTAGGGGAATATTCCGCGCTGACGGCGGCAGGCGCGCTGGAAATCGAGGAAACGGCCAAATTGCTCCGTATTCGCGGCGATGCCATGCAGCAAGCCGTACCTGTTGGTGTGGGTTCTATGGCAGCAATTTTGGGGCTTGATTTCGATGATGTTAAAGCCATAGCCGATCAAGCCTCTACTTCCGAGATATGCGAAGCGGCCAATGATAATTCGGTTGGTCAAGTCGTTGTTTCGGGCCATAAAGCCGCGGTGGCGCAAGCCATATCTTTGGCGCAGGAAAAAGGCGCCAAAAAGGCCGTTGAATTGCCTGTATCCGCGCCATTTCATTGCGCATTGATGCAACCAGCCGCAGACCGCATGGCTGAAGCTCTGGCAGAGGCCAATATCAAATCACCTGTCGTTCCCGTCGTAGCCAATGTGACCGCCAGCGCGGTGAGCAATCCCGATGAAATTCGTGATTTACTGGTTAAGCAGGTCACGGGAACCGTGCGCTGGCGCGAATCTGTCATCTGGATGAAAGAGCAGGGCGTTACCGAAATGGTTGAGTTGGGCGCCGGGAAAGTGCTTTCGGGCCTTGTACGACGCATTGACCGTGACATTGCGTGTGAAAGCGTGGGCACGAGCGAACAGGTAGAAGCTTTGATCGAAAAGCTGTCTTGAGAAATATAAAAGGCGGCGCTTTACGCGCTTTGCTTGCGGTTGGCCAGCCAGCTCTGGAACATGTCCATGGCCTCTTCATGGCCCATTTGCTGGTAAATAGTATCGGGCTTATCTTGTTGCATTTGCTGGCGAACAATCTCTTCGGACATACGGGCGGCCTTGATTTCTTCGTGGCTGAGTCCGAAATAGACTTTGGGAATACCCACACTTAAAATCAGGGCTTTTCCCATCATGGTCGGCTCGCTGGACAAATATAGAACGCAATCGTGCAAATCCGAACGCCCCAGCTTTTCGGCCGCCTGACGGATAGCCATGACTTCCGCATGCGCGGTAGGGTCACTGCGCGCCATAATACCGTTGACCCCCTCGCCCAGAATCTTACCGTTTTGATCGGCGATGACCGCGCCATACGGGCCGCCATTGCCTTTTTTGTAATTATCCTCGGCCAGCTGGATGGCTCTATGCATGAGGTCGCTGCCGGAAAATTTTGTGTCGTGCACTTCTACGCCCATATGATCGGGGTTCAGACCCTGGCGTTTTAAAATATGAATGACTGTATCAAGAAGGCGCTTGGGATTAACAGGTTTTTGCAAAACACGGCGAACGCCCAGCGCGCTGGCTTCCATCAATAGATCGCTTGAATCATCGCCGGTAACAATGACCACCGGCACAGTGTTACCTTGTACAACCAGATATTTCATAAACGCAAACCCGCCTGTGGGCGCCATGTTAATATCCACCAATGCTAAATCGACCGGATCTTTTTTGATAACTTCGATGGCTTCATCGCCATTGCGCGCATGCAAAATCTGAAAACCTTTGGAGGCCAGAATTTTGGCCATCATTTCGCGGCTGACATCGTTATCCTCGGCAATTAATATATTTATGAAAGGCTTTTCCGACATGAATGTGATCTGCTATCTTTTTTCATTAAAATTATATGCTACCATAAAAATATGAACAATATTCAAAAATACAGCGGACCCTCTATACCGCCCAAAAAAAACAAGCATCGTCAAAGCGAAAGCGGAAATGTCCTGTTTTACATCTTGATCGCCGTTGTCTTGTTTGCGGCGCTGAATTTCACAGTCGGTAATATGATGCGCGGCGGCAATGCCGATATGATCGGTGAAGAGCAAGCCAAACTTTACGCAGGTGAAATTCTGGATTATGCGCGTATTTTAAAACAAGGTGTACAGGAAATGCGCATTAATAGCGGGTGTAATGACAGCGACATTCGCTTTGTTGCCTCTCAAACCACAGGATATGGAGCCAGCGTTAATAATAATTGCGATATCTTTCACCCTTCCGGCGGGGATGTAAACTATGTGCCGCCGAACAATGATTATGGCACTGGCACAGAATGGTTGTTCGTCGGTGCCAATACAGTGGCTGGTGTAGGAACTGCTTCCCCGGATCTGGTTGCCATATTACAAAATGTAAACCCTCAAATATGCACTGCCATTAATGATAAATTGGGCGTTGCCGCTATTACCGATGATACGGACGGCGTGGCCTATAGCAAATTTACCGGCACCTATGCTTCGAGCGAGCAAATCGATGTAGCGGGCAATCAAAGTGCGGCGTGCATGAATGATACCACCACGGGCGGGGGGAATTTTTTCTTCCAGACAATATTGGTCAGATAAAACAGCCTAATCCAGAAATTCCGGTAAATCCGGTATTTCTTCGAAATGGCGCGGGTCGTGCTGAATAATAACTTTAACATTGTTATTCTCCGCCCAGTTTTTAACGCGCTCTCCTGTTTGCCTATTGAGGGTCGGATTTTTGCTGAAATCCGGCACGCGGTTATTCTCCATATTTTCCTGCACATGCCATAAATCCCCGCTTAGCAAATAAGAGCCGGACTTTTCAAGGTTAACCAATAAAGAATTGTGACCAAGCGTATGGCCGGGCGTCGGGATCATAACAACGCGGCCATCGCCGAAAATATCCGTTTTATCTTTTACGATAACAACGTTTTTTCCATCGGCCCATTCATCTATAAATTCTGGATGGAAGCCTTGCGGTAGAAGGGGCACGTTAAACAGAAAATTGTAATCCTCCCAGCCCATGTAAAGCGTGGCATGCGAAAACAAATTGGCTTGCCCGATATTATCAAAATGCATATTGCTAATGCCGATTTTGGTAATGTCTTCGGGTTTGAGGTCAATTTTTTCCAGCGCCTGGGGAATAGTTTCGCGAATGAAGGGCTGAAACATGTCTTCCTCGCTGGATTTTTCTATGGCTTGCGGGTTAAATCCTGCCTCCCACAGCATATAATCCTCGCCGTGTTTAATCACATAACACGATGATTTCAGCGTTACCGCGCCCGCATAAGAATTGGATGTATCCAGAATATTTGCATCCAGAATTTTTATATTGCCACAATCCAGCTTGTACAAGCGCATATCAATGCTGCTTTGCGCAAGGGCGTTGGCAGTCATCAGACAAAATCCCGCTATTCCAAAAATGAACCCTAATGCTTTGGCAACCATAATGCTTTTCAAAATCTTTTACCTTTCTGTAAAGGCGAATGCAATTTCACTATATTAAAAGGTATAAGATTTGAAATCTAAGGTCCATCTGGGGCGGTAATATTTTCATAGATATCGGGGCCATGTTCATTGATAATTTTATTTAGAATGTTTTGTAATTCAAAATAGATATCAATTCCCGCTTTTTCAAATTCGGGTTCAATTTTATCAGAACAAAAATCAAATACATTGAGCGGTTCATTTCCCAATGCATTCACTCGTTCTATTAGCGAGATAGGGGAAGACGGCGGCGTGAGTCCTGTTTCTTTTTTTACAAGGTCTTCCAGACGTTTTTTATTTGCATTAATATCGGCGAAAGCAATGTTTTCTGAAAGCGCAGGTGCATTTTGCGGTAACTCATAATTCAAATATAAATCGTATTTTTCTGCTAGGCGCTGAACTTCATTGCTGTAGATTTGGCTCTCTTGGCGCCATTTCTCTATATCTTCATGGTATTCTTCTTGCACTTTTTCTAAGGCTTCCTGATAAGTGCGAATTGCTTCTTTACGCGCTGGCGTGTTTTCATCGCGCACGCATGTATTATATTCTTGCACAAGGTCCAAAGCGATTTTCTGGGTATCCGTTAAAGAAATATCAGAGTTTTGCGCCAATGCAGAACTTCCTTGAAAAGTTGTGGCGGACAATGCGCCCGCAATAAGTATATTTTTTAAAGAATTGGTCATTTTAAAAGTCTCCCGATCAAATAAATAAGTGGGAGTTACCATAGTGCATAAGATTACTATGTCAATCGCTTTTTATCGTTCAACCTTTTCTTCGGCGGGGGGCTCGGAATCACCGCTCTCGGCTTTGGGAAGCGCTGGCGGGCGCGGTTTTTCAAAGGCAAAGCTCATTTTTTCGCCATCATAATCTACCGTAGCAATGCCGCCCTCGGATAATGCGCCAAAGAGAATTTCCTCGGCCAGCGGTTGTTTGATTTTCTCCTGAATAATACGGCTCAAAGGACGCGCGCCCATCGCGGGGTCGTAACCTTCTTTGGCCAGATATTTGCGTGCTTCATCAGTCAGGTCGATAGACACGCCGCGGTCCGCGAGCTGGGCTTCCAACTGCATCACAAATTTGTCAACCACGCGCTCCACCGTTTCAATGCTGAGATTCTGGAAGGGCACAATGGCATCCAGACGGTTGCGGAATTCGGGCGCGAAAGTTTTGGTAATGGCTTCATTATCGGCGTAACTATCACCATCATCACCGATTTTGCGGCCAAATCCGACAGGTGTTTTGGCGAGATCGGCCGCACCCGCATTGGTCGTCATAATCAATATGACATTTCGGAAATCGATGGTTTTGCCGTTATTATCGGTCAGCTTGCCGTAATCCATCACCTGCAAAAGGATGTTAAAAAGATCAGGATGCGCTTTTTCGATTTCATCCAGCAAAAGAACGCAATGCGGGTGCTGGTCAATTTTATCGGTCATCAGCCCGCCTTGCTCAAACCCGACATATCCGGGCGGCGTACCGATCAGGCGGGAAACGCTATGGCGCTCCATATATTCGGACATATCAAAACGGATCAGCTCAATGCCCATTGTTTTGGAAAGCTGTTTGGCGACTTCGGTTTTACCAACCCCTGTCGGGCCGGAAAACAAATAAGAGCCAATCGGCTTTTCGGGATCACGCAGACCCGCACGGCTCATTTTTATGGAATCGCAAATCATATCGATGGCCTTGTCCTGATCATAAACAAGGGTTTTTAAATCGCGTTTGAGATTTTTCAGGGATTCGCGGTCATCCTGCGACATTGTTTTGGCCGGAATGCGGGCGATAACGGCCACTACGCCTTCAATATCTTCTTTTTCGATAACTTTCTTGCGCTGGTCTGGCATGACAATCATCTGCGCCGCGCCAACCTCATCAATAATATCAATGGCCTTGTCGGGCAATTTGCGATCACCGATATAGCGCGCGGATAATTTCACGGCCGCTTCTATGGCTTCATCCGTATATTCCACCATGTGATGGGCTTCATAATATTCTTTGAGCCCCATGAGAATAGCAATAGCATCCTCTTCGCTTGGCTCTTCAATATCGATTTTCTGGAAGCGGCGAACGAGCGCGCGGTCTTTTTCAAAATAATTGCGGTATTCCTTATAGGTTGTCGAGCCGATACAGCGCAACTCTCCTCTGGATAAGGCGGGTTTCAGCAAATTCGAAGCATCCATGGCCCCGCCACTGGTTGCGCCCGCGCCAATAACGGTGTGGATCTCATCAATAAACAAGACAGAGCCGTCAATTTTTTCCAGCTCTTGCAAGACAGCCTTGATTCGTTCTTCAAAATCACCGCGGTAGCGCGTTCCGGCCAAAAGAACACCCATATCCAGCGAATAAATGACCGAATCTTTTAAAACATCAGGCACATCCCCATCGACAATGCGTTTGGCAAGCCCTTCGGCAATAGCCGTTTTCCCCACGCCCGGATCGCCGACATAAAGCGGGTTGTTTTTGGAGCGGCGGCAGAGAATTTGAATGGTGCGCTCGACTTCTTTATCGCGGCCAATCAGGGAATCAATTTTGCCTTGCTTGGCTTTCTCGTTCAAATTGGTGCAATACGCATCCATCGCCTCTGATCCTGCTTTGCTGGCATTATCCCCTTCTTCCGCGCCGCGTGGTGTAGAGCGCTCATCATTATCTTGCGTTGGAACCTTGGCGATACCGTGGGAGATATAATTTACCGCATCAAAGCGGGTCATATCCTGTTCTTGCAAGAAATAGACCGCATGACTTTCGCGCTCGGAGAATAGCGCGACGAGAACATTCGCCCCGGTTACTTCTTCGCGGCCCGAGCTTTGCACATGGATGGCGGCGCGCTGTAAAACACGCTGGAAAGCGGTTGTCGGCTTGGCGTCCTCGGCCTCCATATTAATCAGATAGGCCAGCTCCGATTCGATATATTGATCAAGCTGATCTTTTAAATCGCGCAAGGAGATGCCGCAAGACCGCAAGACCGCCATGGCGTCCTGATCATCGCACAGCGCCAGCAATAAATGTTCCAGTGTGGCAAATTCGTGATGGCGCTCGGTAGCGAGGGTTAAAGCGTTGTGCAGGGTGTGTTCTAGATTCCGTGAAAGCATAATTCTATTTTACCATTTTGACCGGATCAGGTCATTTGAAATTTCAATATCTTTTAAAAAAGTAAATTTTCAGATAATAAAATCAATGCCCGTGATGGTGGCTGTGATCGTCCATAGTATTTTTGGGCATGGCGTGGCGGGCGTGCGGCATAGAATTCATCTCGCAATTTGCTTTTGAAAAATCCATATGCCCCATCATATCGTCCATACCATCAATCATGGCGGGGGTGATTTTGATAGCGCAGTGATCGCCGGGGTAGCTACCGACAATATTCCACATCAGCGCGATTTCCTGCGCCTGATCGCGAAGAACATCCAGACACATGCGCTCGATATACCCGTTTTGAATATCGGGGTTGGCCAGATAATCCTCGCACATCATAAGCGCGCCCTCATGGTGAACAATCATGGCCTTGGCAAATTGCACATCTGTTGCACCAGCCATATCATCGCCGCGTAATAAAGATTGAATAGGCGGCATCGGCGCGCGGATAAAGCGTTCACGCATGGCAAGTCCCTGCTCGGCTACTTTGTGCCAAGCTGTGCCTTCGCGGCCAAAATCAATTTTGTTGATGTGATCTTCCACTGTATCGAGCATCAGAATTTCGAATTTCTGATTGCGGATTATACCGCGCGATAGCGCTTGCAAAGTTTCAGATTGGCGCCCTTCATTCATGAGATAATCCTCGCTCATACTTAGGGCTCCGGCATGGTGGGGGCGCATGCTCACAATAAAATCATGGTCGGCTTTATAATTTTGAGGGCCATAATATTCCAGCCAGGGCGTTGTTATTTTGGGGCTGTCCCCATCATAATCCGGCTCGATCAGTGATTCGGCCTTTGCAGCTTGAGTATGTGTACACAATATCGCGGCACATAAGCCCAATAGTAGAATTCTCATTGTCATGATAGCTCCTTTTGGTCTTTGATATATAAATTCGGGCGGGCGATGAAAAAAGTTACTCCTTTTCCATCGTGCATTGCAGGGGCTGTTCATTCTGGCGGGCGTAATCCATCACTTGCGCGACTTTTGTTTCGGCCACTTCATAGGTGAATATACCGCAAACACCTACGCCGCGGCGGTGCACGTGAAGCATAATATCGGTGGCTTCCTGTTTATTTTTGTTGAAGAATTTCTCCAGAATTAAAACCACAAATTCCATCGGCGTATAATCATCATTCAAAAGCAAAACTTTATACATGGCCGGCTTTTTGGTTTTGGGCCGTGTTTTTAAAAGTATGCCCGTTTCTTCTTTCGGGTTATCTTCGCCGCCGCCGGCGCCGCCGTCATCGCCCGGCATATCCGCGTCATGCAGGTGCGGTGGTGCATCGTAAACAGCGTGCTCAAATATAATTTCCGGCTTCATAGGCAAAACTTTAATAATGTACTTACAATTAAATATTATATACCAGTGCTATTTCCACTGTGAAGGGCAGAATATATCATAATTAATAGGTGCTGACCCTAAAATAAAAAATCCCGAATGCCTTAAAAACATTCGGGATCTATTTTAGGGAGATTAAATCCTAAATAATTAAGCAGCCATCTTTGTGGCTTTTTGCATACCTTTAGTCAGCTGGCTGTTCAAAGGCTCGATTGATTCGTTCAATGTTTTAACGCTCATTTCTGTGAGCTTGGTCGCATTGGACATGAAATCATCGAAATTGGCCTGGGCAATCATGTTCTGCTTTTCTGTGAATTCGTGCAGAGTTTTTGAACCCATCACTTCTTTCATGTAAGAGCTTTGCTTTTCGGCTGTATTTTGCGCAAAAGACATTGCTGTACGCATCATGTCTTCAAAACCTTTTGCAAAAATAGTTGTAGATTTAATCATCGCTTCCACATTTTCGCGGCCCATTTCGGTTGCATCATGTGTCAGCTTTTCGAAGTTTACTTTTCCTTGTGCCATCATTTTCTCCATCGTTTGTGTATTGTTTCCAGTATTACGCGTATTGGTGGTTTTTGATTTTGAAGAGGCTGTTTTCTTTGGAGCACTCTTCTTTTTGGCCGCCGTCTTTTTAGGGGCTGCCTTTTCACTCACTGTTTTTTTAGCAGTTGCTTTTTTCGCCGCTGTTTTCTTTTTCGGCGCAGCTTTCTTGACTGCTTTTTTTGTTGCTGTCTGGGGCTTCTTTTCTTCGGCCTTTGTAACAGTATTTGCACTTACCGCCGGTTTTGATACCGCTGTATTCGTATTTGCACTACCGCTTTTTTGTTCTGACGGGGCCGTTGTTTGCGTGCCTTGCGCAGAAGAAGCGGGCGTGTTTTTTTCTTGTGCCATTGTTCGATTCCTTTCTGTTCGAAATCCAAAGGTAAATAGCGAATCTTTTTAGTATTGAGATTCTTTACCAGATTTGCGTATGTTTCAAAATAAATAAATGCATAAAAAAGTCAAGAATTTTTTTGCGCTGCACAAAGTCCGGTTTTATAGACAAATTCTTAAAGTTTTTATAGGATAATTGGTAATAAGATATTTATTTTTACTATAATAAATCTATAATCTTTAATAAGGTTCCCAAAATATAAACGTAAATTTTATGCGATACGGCGTGTTCGAAATTTTTCCAGACAAAAGTTTTTTATTGGCAAAACGGGTTTTGCTGGCTTCTTTATTGATGTGTTTGACTCTCCTGTTTTGCCCTCAACAAGCCCATGCGAATAAGAAATATGCTTCCATCGTGATTGATGCGGATAGCGGCGTTGTCCTGCATGAACGCCATGCTGATAAAAAACGCTATCCCGCTTCTTTAACAAAAGTGATGACGCTGATTTTGCTGTTCGATGCGATTGATGAAGGGCGCGTTGGCTTGCGCGACCGGATTAAAATCTCCCGCCATGCCGCCAGTATGGTGCCGAGCAAACTTGATCTGCCTGTTGGCTCTTCCATCCGCGTTAAAGATGCGATTTATGCGCTTGTGACCAAATCGGCCAATGATGTGGCGGTGGCGATTGCCGAACATTTGGGCGGCACCGAATATAATTTTGCGAAAATGATGACGGCTAAGGCGCGTTCCATGGGCATGAAAGATACCGTTTTTAGAAATGCGTCGGGCCTTCATCATCCGCGTCAGGTCAGCACGGCGCGTGATATGGCTAAAATGGCACGCAAACTGATCTATTACTATCCCTCAGAGTATAAATATTTTTCGCGCCAGTATTTCACTTATCTCGGGAAAAGCTATCACAATCATAACCGCCTGCTTGGAAAATATAAGGGCATGGATGGTTTGAAAACCGGATATGTGGCCGCTTCGGGTTTTAATCTGATTGCTTCGGCTGTCCGCTCTGATCACCGCATTATCGGCGTTGTGTTTGGTGGCCGCTCCACCAGAACCCGCAATAATCATATGGCGAATCTGCTGGATGCCGGATTTGAAAAACTGGGCTCTTTTAAAATTTCCGCTTTTGATGTTGTTCCCAAGCCGGCCAAAAAGCCCGCAATTCTTCGGGCGATTGCCTCTTTGAATACGATTGCTCCCGCCAATGGCGAAGCGGGCAAAAGCTGGGCGCATTTAAATACGTCCCTGCAAAATGGAATGTTCAGCCGTATTGTGGGCGAAGGGGATATTGACCCTTCCGCATCGCGCCGCATTGAAACGGGTTTGATAGCCATTGCCGCTCATAAAGGCGAAGAGCACGCCCCTTTAACGGCTTTATCCCCCCCGCCTTCCAATCATCCAAAAACGTTATCGGCCAATGATAATAATTGGGCTATCCAGATTGGGGCTTTTGCCAGCCGCGCGCAAACCGATAAGGCATTGGGCCTTGCATTAAATCAATTGCCGGATGGCCTGCGTAGCAATCAGCCGATTATTGTGCCCATGAAAAAAGACAATAGCTGGCTGTTCCGCGCGCGCTTACAAGGCTATACGAAAACACAAGCCGAGGCGGCCTGTCGTTATTTACAAGAATGTATTCCCGTTAAACCAAGAACTTAAAATTATTTTCATACAAGCGATTCGATTTTTAATGCCGATGCAATTTTTTTCATTCCTGTTATCTCCAAAAGATCTCTCATCATCGCCGCGCAAACGCAGGCAGAAACATAATCGCAAAGGCGAGAGCGGTAATATCATGTTTATGATTTTAATCGCCATTGCCTTGATCGGTCTTTTGACGGCTGTCATTTCCAATAGCAATTCTACCGATAATTCCGATATAGATGGTGAAACGCTTACTATTCGTGCGAGTGAGGTCCAGCGTTATGCATCCGAACTTGAACGCGGCATTAATTACATCATGCAAAACGGCGTGAGCGAGAGTGATATACGATTTGCCATTCCGACCGATACCGCCAATGCGACAGGCTATGGTGATGATGGTGATGTCAATACCAACCCGCAAGCCCAGATGTTTCATCCCAATGGCGGCGGGGCCACCTACCGTGATCCGCCGCAAAATATCCAGAGCACGGTCTCGGCGTGGGAATTTTATGGCGGCACACGCATTCCGGGGGCGGGTACGAACCGCGCCGATCTGATTGCCGTATTGCCCAATGTCACCGCGCAATTCTGCCAGAAAATCAATGAGATTAATGGCCAGAGCGCCACACCGGCCGAAGATGGAAGCGGTAATATCAATGCAGGGGTGGCCGCCAGATTTGGCTCGGGCGGAACCACTGTCACATTTGATGATTCAACACCCAATACATTGAATACGGGCAGTTTTTCAAAAATTCCGGCGCTTCAGGCGTGCGTTACGGTTGCGGGATCTCCTGCAGAATATCACTTTTATCATGTGATTATGCCGCGCTGATTAGATGACCGAAGGGCTATTCGTTTGTTTCGGGCAAGCGATAGACGGTGGGCTGTTCATCCAGTAATTGGCTGATTTCCATGGTAAGCGGCATTGTATAATCAAAAGCGCCAAGCATGCGGTTATCCGCATTATCTATCATGCGCAAGGACATGCGCACTTCCCCGTTGGTCAGAACATAGCCCCTTGGATAATAGGTTCCTGTCAAGGTCACGCCTTTTTCAAACTGCGTTGGCGATAAGGGAACGGGGCCGTCCTCGGGCATGCGCACATTATAGCCAAGCTGGGCAAAGCGGGCAGAGATCTGCTCGGCCACAATCGCGCCAAAGGGCGAGCCCATGCCTGTATTTTCTGCATGCGTCAGGCTTTTGAAATAAAGCGGGGTTTGTTTGGAAACGCTGGCCAAAGTCTGACCGGCCAGGTAATCTGCGGCCGAATAATTTCTATCCAGCAATTCCGAATCCTGGTTCATTTTATCATAAAGGCCATAGCCGACACTGGCGACTTGTTGCTGAAAGGTGCAAGCGCTCATCAGGGCTGAACTCACCCCTAAAATTACAATCGTCTGCACGGCTTTGATTGTCATGATATGGCCTTTAATTCTGGTTATGGAGTTTCCAATGCGCATCATTGGCCGGCGTTAAATCCTTGAAAGTATAATCGCGTTCATAGCCATACATAGGCACATTATAAACGGCTGATAGCATATCAATAATGTCTGCGCCTTCATATAAGGCCATCTCAACAATCATCGGCTCATACTCTTGCAGGCGATGATAATGTGGCGGATCACGGTGGTCCTTGTTCAAATCGCCAAAATTGACGAATTTTTCAGTCTGCTCGGGTTCTTTGATCATATAGCCCAGAATAAGCCCTTCGGCGGGATCAGAGGTGAGAATATAGTTTTTCGCGCGCAATTCCTCGCGCAGGACATGGTCCAATACCGCACTTTGGGGATCAATATCGACAGGTGAGTAAACATACACCACGCGCAAGGAGCGTAAAATTTCATTGCGCTCTTCAATCTGCGAAAGCATCTGCCCGATCTTTTCCCGAAAAGAGCGCAAGATAGCCGCATTTTTCTCTTCGGAATATTCATAGCCGATGGGCTCGGCCTCGGGGGAGGGAATGGTTTTATATTTTTGCGTGTGGTAGGTATAGCCTGTCGGCATAGCACTGGGATTTAAATACAGATTTTCACAAGCGCCCAGTGTCAGACCTAAACACAAAAACAGCACAGCAGAAAAAAAAGATCGGGATGGCATGGACAGACCTGATAAATAGTTAGGAATTTTACAAGCAATATTGCTTGAACTTGTTTGATTTTACCAAGACTTTATCCAGTCGTATAGTGTTTATCTTTTCTCAAGGCATAAGGCTATTGAATGGCTTGATCATGAATCTGCGCTCTGCCTTTATCGCTTAGCCAGACAAACCATTCCTGCCGGCCTGCGCAAGACAGGCGCGATGTTTTTTGCAAGAAGCCGTCTTTGATATTTTCTAAAACCGCTTTGCTCCCGTATTTGCGCACCAGTTTTTCGAAACTTTGCGCCGATTCGATCGGCCCGAAATACAGCTCCAACATATAAAAATCGTTTAGCATGATAAAGACTCCCCCCCGCTTGAGAATGATGGTGAATGAATAAAAATGAAGAATACGCAGAAAAAACGCTAGTGATAATCATTCTCAATTAAAATGCGGAAAATGTCAATATCTTGTATGCAATTAATTCA
>JBKHDZ010000007.1:0-27208 GCA_046541095.1 Alphaproteobacteria bacterium | reverse complement strand
TATTTGAAAACATTGCGGCGTGCATCACCCAGATATTGGGACATATCGGCCAGCAAAAGACTTTCGCGCGCCGTGCCACGATATTCGGCAAAAACGTCGCCCAGTTTTTGCATGCTGAAAAACGAAAATCCGGCCATTATAATAACCAGAATAATAATGAGCCCGTATGAGCCGATGAGTTTGTGAGAGATTTTGGTGTTGTTTAAAATTTTTTTCATGACGCATCCTGCTTTGATCAAGTTAAATTAGGCACTTATCATACACCAGGTTTTGCAATTCTTAGCATTTTTTATGCTCTGAATTCCTTGGTATGTTTTTGGGTGAAAAATTATTATGAGGGGTAAAAAATTACCTTTTGATTAAAATTTTAAAAAATTGTGCATCGCACACAAAAAAACTTGCAATACTTAGGGAAATATGGCTTTGTATAGGCCTTAGTAACCTTAACTTTAAGACTGGGAGATCGTATAACGATGTCAAATTTTACTTTAGCAGAATATATCTGGCTCGATGGAGCTGTACCTACCCGTTGCTTGCGCTCGAAAGCGCGCGTGGTGAATGTGGGCGGCAACCCTTCTATCGAGGACTTTCCGGAGTGGAGCTTTGATGGATCATCCACAAATCAGGCCGCAGGCAATGATTCTGACTGCATTTTAAAGCCCGTTTATTATATTGAGGACCCTGTTCGCGGCGAAGGCAATTTCCTTGTTTTGTGCGAGGTTAATAATCCTGATGGTACGCCCCATGAATCCAATTCCCGCGCTCAATTACGTGCGATTCTGGAAGCCGGCGGTGACAAGTTGCAGACATGGCTTGGTTTTGAACAGGAATATACATTATTCCGTAACCGCACGCCTCTTGGCTGGCCCGAGCAGGGTGGTTTCCCGGGTCCTCAAGGCCCTTATTACTGCGGCGTTGGCGCGGATGAAGTTTTTGGCCGTGAAGTGGCTGAAGCCCATGCCGAGTTATGCTTGCAAACCGAGTTGATGTTCTACGGAATTAACGCCGAAGTGATGCCGGGGCAGTGGGAATTCCAGATCGGTTTCCGCGGTGATGAATCCGAAACAGCCGATGCTATGAAGATTTGTGACCAGACATGGATTGCCCGTTGGTTGCTCTACAGAGTGGCCGAGGAATTTGATGTCACGGTTTCCATTGATAACAAGCCTGTAAAGGGTGATTGGAACGGCGCAGGTATGCACACCAATGTTTCTACAGTGGACACACGTGACAAGTCTAAAGGGAAGGCTGCGATTGATGCTGCTGTTGAAGCGTTAAGCAAGAAGCACAAAGAACATGTTGTTCTTTATGGTGCAGGTCTGGCCGAACGTTTGACCGGTCTTCATGAAACTTGTGATATTAATACATTCAAGGCGGGCACAGCGGATCGTGGTTGTTCTATCCGCATTCCTCAGCCGGTTGCCTTGAAAGGGTATGGTTATTTTGAAGATCGCCGTCCGGGTGCCAATGCCGATCCTTACCTTGTTGCGTCACGCTTGATTACAACAATGGCGGGCATTGATGAGAGCGTTATGCGCTTTTCCAGCTGGCCTCGTCAGGACGCCAAATTTGCTGTTGCAGCTGAATAAGTTTGTATATTTATAAAAGTTTATAAGGAAAGGCCCTTTTGCGGGGCCTTTTTTATTGCTTGTATATTCTATCAAATATTTTATATTATGTAAAACTTGTATAATCATTTTATTAACCTTTTGCTGGAATACTGTATAGTAAGGGTGGGTTTTGAGATGATCTTGAAGCCCGAACATTTCTAAAACGGATTTCAGTAACATGCAGGATGAAGATACGAATAACAAAGATTCGATAAATAAGAATCGCAAAGCTTCCTCTGGTAAGGGATATGATCCGGGATTGGAAAATTTTCAGGATTTTACCGTTATGGAAGGCTTGCCTGACAATAAAGGCGATGATTTATATTCAAAAAGCCCTCCTAAAGATGACGGGTTTGAAAAGCCAAAGGAAACCCAGGAAGACTGGAGCAAAGTCAATGTTGGCGGTCTTGCCAAAAGCCAGGAAGTCAGGGGCGAGAATAACAATCCGAATAATCTGAATATACCGGGTCAGCAAGCGCAGCCTCCTGCCGAGCTGCCGCCTGTTCAGGGTGTTGTAATTGATCAGGATCCTGTATTAGAAGATAGACCTGCGGAGGGTTCTGCTTCAGCAGGTGCGGGTGAATTTATTGACTTTACTATTCAAGACACGATAGAGGATACCGCCGGGCAGAGCAGTTCAGGTGATGCGGCTAAATCAGAAAACAATAGTGCTGATAACAATGGTGATGTAAATCTTCCGGCGCGCTATGGCAATCCTGTGACAGGGCGCCCTGAGGGCGCCAAAGCAAAAGAACAAGGTGAAGGCGGAGCCATTGCGCGCCGTCATACAGAGATTAAGGCCAAAGCGCAAGAAGCCATGGCCGCCGATGATGGCGAGCGTAAAAACCGTTTGGGTGATCGTCTGGTGGGTATGGGTATCATTACCCCTGACCAGTTGAATGTGGCGCTTCAGGAAAAGAAAATCACCGGTAAAATGATCGGTGAGGTTATGGTGGACCTCGGCTTTATCGACGAGGAAACCTTAACGGCTGTTCTGGCCGAAGATGCGGGCTTTGAGGTCTTTGATCCCAAGCAGACAATCGTGGATGGGGATGCGCTCTCCCTCGTAGAAAAAGCGGTTGCACAAAAGCATAAAATTCTGCCCATTTCGATGGATGAGAAATATTTATACGTGGCCATGTCGGACCCTTACGATGTGTTGGCAATGGATACATTGCGCCGTTATGTCCCCAAAGGTTTGAATATTAAGCCCGTTGTTACCTCGGCCACGGTGATTTCCGATGCTATTGATGCGGCCTATGGTTATGCCAGCAGTATCAGTGATATTCTAAAAGAGCTGGAAGAAGGCCAGCATCAGGACGTTGCCAGCCTGAATGAGGAAGATGCTTTTTCTCACCCTATTGTAAGGCTAGTGAATGCCCTTGTTATTGATGCGGTAAAACTCGGCGTTTCCGATTTGCACTTCGAGCCGGAAGAAAACTTTGTGCGCCTGCGCTATCGTCTGGATGGCGTGTTGTTCACGGCGCAGATATTACACAAACAGCATTGGAATGGAATTTCCCAGCGCTTGAAATTGATGTCGGAGATGAATATTGCCGATAAATTAAGCCCGCAAGATGGTCGTTTTGGTTTAAATGCCGGGGGTAAGGAAGTCGATTTCCGTGTATCTTCATTGCCGACCGTGCATGGCGAAAATATTGTTTTGCGTGTTCTGGATAAAAGTTCGAGCATCATGCCCATGGAAAAGCTCGGCTTCAGCCCTGAAAACATGAAGAAAATTAAGGATTCCCAATCCAAGCCCGAAGGCATTATTATCGTAACGGGGCCGACTGGCTCTGGTAAATCGACATCGCTTTATTCGATGCTGAACGAGATCAATGATGTGGAAATCAACATACAAACGCTGGAAGATCCGGTGGAATATTCCCTGCCGATGATCCGTCAGACTCATGTACGGGAGGGCGTTCTCGAGTTTGCTGATGGTATTAAAGCGCTTTTGCGTCAGGACCCCGATATTATCTTTATTGGAGAAATTCGCGATAAAACGACCGCTGAAATGGCTCTAAAAGCAGCCATGACAGGGCACCAGGTTTACACAACATTGCACACCAATGATTCTTTCGGCGCCATTCCGCGCTTACTTGATCTTGGCTTGAAGCCCGGGATGATTGCGGGCGCGATTATTGCCGTATTCGCCCAGCGCTTGACTCGCCGCCTTTGTGAGAATTGTAAAGAAGAGTACAGGCCCTCTTCCGAAGAATGCCGCATTTTGGCAGTGAATTCGGAAAACCCGCCGCGTATTTTCAGAGCGCGTCAAGGCGGCTGTGATATGTGCGCCGGGCAGGGATATAAGGGCCGCGTAGCCGTTGCGGAAGTGTTGACATTCGATGAAGATATGGATGAATTATTGGCGCGCGGGGAATCAAAAGCAGAGCTGAAAGTCATGGCCGAGAAAAAAGGCTTCAAAAACATGCGCGATGATGGCATCCTTAAAGTATTGGATGGCTTAACAGATCTTGCGGCTCTGTCCAGAGTTGTTGATATCAGAAAATAGTGATTTTTAAAAATCGATGGCGAGTGAACGTTATAAATACAGGGCCCTGAACTCTAAAGGGCGCCCAATTCGCGGGGTTATTTCTGCCTCGAGCGAAGTGGATTTGTACAAGCAATTACAGGCCGCAGGTCTGGAGTTGGTGGACTGCTCTGTCATATCCCAAAAGGCTATGGGCGGTAAATTTTTCGGCCAGAAGAAAATCAAGATTCGCGATCTTATCCAGCTTTTTGTGCATATGGAGCAAATGCAAAGCGCGGGCGTGCCTTTGTTGGATGCTTTGGGGGATATCCGTGATACGACAGAAAATAACCGCATGCGCGATATCATGTCCGAAATCCACAGGGATGTATCGGATGGTGCCTCTTTGTCGGAATCCATGGCCAAACACCCAAAAACTTTTGGTAACATCTATATTTCCCTTATTAGGGCGGGTGAAGATACCGGGGATTTGACATCATCTTATAAACAGCTCGAAAAATACCTGAAATGGGTGGATGATATGCAATCCAAGGTGCGTAAGGCTACGCGCTATCCTATTATTGTTACCTTTGTTGTGATTGTTACGATTGCCGTGATGATGGGCGTTGTTGTGCCTCAGATTGTGGGTTTTTTGGATAGCATGGATATTGAACTCCCTCTTCAGACAGTCGCGCTCATTAAAACCTCTAATTTTTTCTCCCAACCTTTGTTCCATGTCTTTGGCTTTCCTGTGCCGGGCGGCGCTGTGGTTATAGCCTTTCCGATTTTACTTTTTATTGCATTAAAAACGATAAAATCGCTTTCGGATGAATGGGGCTACCGCGTGGATTTAATGATGCTGAATATGCCTGTGATGGGACCGTTGATTCGCAAAATTACCATTGCCCGCTATGCCCAGACATTTGCCTCTCTCTTTGCCAGCGGTATCCCTGTGGTTGGTAGTCTGAAATCGGCCAGAAAGACGGTGAACAATCTGGCGATGATTGAAGCTCTGGAAGCTGTGGAGGGCTATGTGAAGGCAGGAAGCCCGTTATCCGAAGCCTTTAATTCGTGCGGTGAATTTCCAACGTTGGTTGTGCGCATGATTAAAGTCGGGGAAGAATCGGGTAACCTGACGCCTGTTCTGGAACAGGTATCGGAATTTTATACCCGCGATGTGGACGAAGCTGTGCAGGGTCTTATTGCGGGCGTGGAGCCTGCTTTGACCGGCGTGCTTGGCGTGATGATATTGTGGATAGCCGCCGGGGTGTTCGGCCCGATTTACGGTAGCTTTAGTGAAATTGATTTTTAGAATAGGAAGTGAGATTATAAAAGTAGATGCTATCACCTTCTAAAACAGTTCTGGTTATCAGCGATGAAGCGCTTTATATTTACTCCTCCGGTTTCAAGGGGATGGAGTTGGTCGAGGTTGTGCCTTGGGAAGCCGAGAACTTTATCACCAATGTTTCCAAAATTATTTCCAAAGATTGTTCGAAAAGGCCGCTTGTCATTTTGAATGACATGGTGGAGCAGCACTATCGCAAGGAAAAAGTGCCCAAAGTTAATGTCATGGATAAGAAAAACGTGGTTAAGCGCAAGCTGAACGTTTCTTTTCCAAGTTATCCTGTTAAAGCGGCTCTGCCGTTGAAAGAAACAATTCCCAAAACGGAAACAACACCGGCCTCCAATATCTATATATTTGCGGCGGCCCCGGAATCAGCTCCTTATCATAAAACCATGGAGGCTGCGCGCCGCTCTCTGTCATCGATTAAGGGCTATGGCTTGTTACCGGTTGAATCCTCCATCATGGTCAAAACGCTGGCCGCAAAACTATCGGGGCGAACCAAGAAAAAGGCAAAATGGGCCGTTTTTATCGGCCAGCATCAAAATGGCGGTTTGCGCCAGATTGTTACCAAAAACGGCGAGCTTGCCCTCACGCGTATGACGCCTGTCGTCGATTCGGATGCGGATCCCGATCAATGGGCGGCAGAGGTGTATCAGGAATTTCAGGCCACTTTGAGTTATATGTCGCGTTTTGGCTTTACCGTTGATGAGGGGCTGGACATCATGGTGGTTGCAAACCCGCAGGCGGGCGATATTCTTAATGGTATTCTGGATATCGAAGCCAATATCTACACCATGACGGCCGCGGAGATAGCCAAAAAACTGGGTCTTTCTATCTCTTCTTTTGTTGATCAGCGCTATGCCGATATTTTGCATGTCGCCTGGATAGCCAAAAAGTCGAAAATGATTTTGCCGATGGAGGCAAAAGAATTAAATGCGATTTCCAAGCCAAGGAATGTTGCGGCGCTTGCTTCGGTGTTATTGCTGGGCGGCGCCGGGTATTTGGGGTATCAGGCGTTTAATCTTTATGAAGATCTGGCTTCCACCCAGGAGGCAATCGGCGATATTCGCGCCCGCCATGCGGGATTACAGCGCCAATATGAAGAAGAAGTCGCCAAAAAAGAGGCATTGGGATTTGATGTGCGCCTTGTTCAAAATTCAATGAAAGTTTATGACAAGCTGGAAGCGCAGGATATTGATGCTTTGTATGTTTTTCACGGTATCGGCAGATCAATAGGCCGTGATTTAAGGCTGGATGAAGTTTCAATGGAAAAAATCGAGGACAGTCTTCTTAATCGCGCCAGCAACTTTGTGAATACTTACGTGAATAGCGATCAGGCACAAAAAAACCATGTTTATAGCGCGCGCGTGCAATTTACATTCCCGAGTACCACCGATATTGATCGTGGAAATGAAGAGATTAACGCCTTGCGCGATCGTTTGCGCAAAGCCCTGCCGAATCATACGGTTGAGGTTGATAAATATCTGAAGGACACGGAATTTGTGGATGAGCTTGTGATTGACGAAAACCGCAACAATGACCCTGAAGACGTTGCACAGGATTACATAGTGTCTATTTCTATTAAAGGGGCGAATTCATGATTAAAATTCTTGGTGCCCGCCGTATTCTTCTATTGCTTATCTTGTTGGCTTTAAACGGGGTTTTCGGCGCTACTGTTTATATGTATTTGCAGCCGCAACTGAAAAAAGAAGAGATCAATTTAAGAACGGCAAAATCCCAAGAACAACAAGTCCGTAGTGATATTAGTGATTTACAGCTGGAATTTGATCAGCTTGAAGAACAGCGAGATGCGTTCAGGGCTTTGCAGGCTGATGGTTTCTTTTCCAATCAAAGCAGAAGACAGGTGGAAGATGTCTTTTTGCAGGCTAAACAAGCCAGCGGCATCCTGACAGCGACTGTGAATGTCAGGCCGGGTGAAGTGATTGAAGATGAAGACGCGGCAAAGGCTGGATATGTGCTTTTGAAAAGCCCGATTTCGATACGCTTTGAAGGTATTGATGATACGGATGTATATATATACCTGGATTACCTTGAAAAGAATTTCCCTGGCTATTTATCAGTGGAAGATATTTATATTCGCCGTGTTGCCAATGTGAACGACACCATTTTAAGGGCGATAGCCGGAGGTTCGAAGCCTGCTATGGTCGATGGGCGGCTGGAATTGAATTGGACGACAATGGTGGAACGCGGTGATGTTCTGGATGAAGCCGATATTGAAACAGGGGGGTTATAATATGATGAGCATAAAAACCCTTTTTCGCGTCTTTTTCTTGGCCGGCATTTTGTTTTTGCATGGCGGAGTATTGACTGCATCCGCTCAAGAAAATGCGGAGGCCACACAAGTTAAAAACAAAGAGGTTGATGCCAGTGAAATTCCATCCTTGCTTTTTACTTACTGGGAACATACAGCCATCATGGATGCAAAAAAGGATGCTTTGCGTCAGGCCGGTATTCGCCGCAATGTAACGGATGATGAATTGCAACGAGAATTAAATAAATCCAACAAGCCAGCAGAACCCAAACCCAAACCGCCACCGGAAATGCGGGAGTTGCGTTTGGGGGGCATCGCTTATACCGATCAGGATGACTGGACAATATGGCTGAATGAACAACGTATTACCCCCAATGCATTGCCCGAAGAAATAATTGATTTGCGCGTACGCCGCCATCATATCGAAGTGAAATGGTATGATGATTATACAGCCCAGATTTTTCCGATTAAATTAAAACCGCATCAGCGCTTTAATCTGGATTCGCGCATTTTCTTGCCGGGGTAAAAAAATCATGAGTGCTTCGATGGAAAATGTTCTGGAATTTAAAGATCTGTCTGTGGGCTACGGGAGTAACAGGGTTATTCACGATGCTGATTTCTCTATTCGCAAAGGCGAGTTTTTTGGCCTTATCGGTCTGAACGGAGCCGGAAAAACCACGCTCATAAAAACCATTTTGGATTTAAGACAATCCATGAGCGGCGATATCCTTATTTTTGGCGAGCAAAATGCACAAAAGCGCAGCAAGGCCCATCTGGCTTATCTTCCCGAGCGTTTTGAGCCGCCCTGGTTTTTATCGGGCATGGAGTTTTTAAAATTTTCTTTGAAAACCTACGGCCAGGATTTTGATGAAGATAAAATGTATGAGGCGGCTGATAAGCTGGCGCTGGATAGGAAATCACTAAAACGGCGTGTGCAGACATATTCAAAAGGTATGCGTCAAAAGCTGGGTTTGCTCGGTACTGTTTTAACGAATTGCGATTTGCTGATACTTGATGAACCTATGAGCGGTCTTGACCCCGAAGCCCGGACTTTGGTGAAAGATATGCTGGTTGCCAGCAAAGCCAAAGAAAACACGATTTTTCTAAGCTCGCATATTTTGGCGGATATGGATGAAATTTGTGATCGTATTGCCGTCTTGCACGAAGGTCGCATATGCTACGTCGGTACGCCTGCCGAGTTAAAGAAATCCACAGGCTCGCAAAATCTTGAAAGGGCTTTTCTACACTATATTGAGAAAGATAAAGCGGCGTGATATTCTACAAAAAGGTAAGTTTTCTTTTGCTTTTATGGTTAAACATGTAAACTCATATGAATCATAAGGGTAATCACTCTTCATCGGACAAAAACATGACGGTCTTCTTATTCAAAAATTCTGGAAAAATTATATGTGGGCTTTTTTGCGCAGCCTCAATTTTTGCAGGACCTGTAACAGCGCAAGAGATGCCAACGCCCGCACCGCTTGTCAATGAGGATATTGAACGGCAGTTAGGGTTGGTTGAAGAAATCCCGGAAGAGGCTGAAATTCAAAATATTCTGCCCCCTGAAGATGTTCCTGTCCCGGATCAGGGTAACCTTGCTGCGCCTCAGCCTGCAGATCAGGCTTTATCGCCTGTAGCGCAGGAGGGAATTACAGAAGACGATGTGTTTTATGATGCCGATGTTCTTGTTCCTGAAGGGGAGTTGGCGAGAACTGCGCCACGCAAGGTTGATCCGCGTGTCGAGCCAGCTTCCAAGCTGATTATTGTTAAAAAGAACGCCGGCGCTAATTCTCGTCAGGCGCAACTTGTTGCTGCGTCACGTGCGGTAAAATTGGGCCGTTACAGCTCGGCATTGGAAATTTACAATGATTTATACCGCAAGAATAAGCGTGACCCTAATATTTTGATGGGGCGCGCCGTTGCCTTGCAAAAACTGGGCCTGATGGAAGAAGCGATCATGGCTTATGAGGAATTACTGGAAATTCGCCCAAAAAATGTTGAGGCCCACATCAATATGTTGGGCCTGATCAGCGAGCAGTTTCCGGCCGTGGCATTGCGTCAGCTTAAGGATTTGCGACAAAGATATCCCGATAATGTCGGTCTGGTTGCGCAAATCGCAATCACCGAGGCGCGCATTGGTAATTATGATTCTGCCATCCGTTATATGGGCGTTGCGGCGAGTATGGAGCCGGAAAATGCCAACCATTATTTCAATCTGGCGGTCATTGCCGATAGAGCCGGGGTCAATGAGGACGCTGTGCGTTATTACGAAAAGGCGCTGGAGGTGGACACTATTTATGGTGGCAATCGCACTGTGCCCCGTGACCAGATATACACACGCCTTGCCCAAATAAGATAAGGGAGTTTTACTCTCTTGCCTGCTGATTTGTTTTTTCTTGAAATTATAACGGTTTGTATGGCGGGTCTGATATTCGGCAGCTTTGCTAGTGCCGTGGTTTACCGTATTCCGCGCGAAATTTCCATTTTAAAAAATGACAATCAGAAACCAGCGCGCTCGGCCTGTCCTCACTGTGGCTATGAACTGCGCTTTGGGGATCTTATACCATTATTCAGTTGGATTTTTTTAAAAGGGCGTTGCCGCCATTGTAAAGCCGCTATCCCTGCCACATACCCGCTGATCGAATTAACCACGATGGCCGGATTTCTGGCCGTCTATGCCCTCGCAGGGTTTGTATGGAGCGCTTTGCCGCTATATTTGCTTGTGCCTGCAGTGGTGGCGTTGCTTTATATAGATCTGGAGCATTTCATTCTGCCCGATGAATTAAACCTGATTTGCGGCGTTTTAGGGGCGGTTTATCTCTCAATTTCATGGCAGCAAAATATATATGGTTTGGAAGCAATAATATGGGCGCATATTCTTGGCGGCGCTGTTTTATATAGCGTTTTTGCCTGGGTGTTAGGGTGGATGATGCAAAAATTATTAAAAAAGGAAGCGCTCGGCTTTGGCGACGTCAAGTTTTTTGCTGTTGCCGGCCTATGGCTGGGGGCTTCTCAATTACCGCTGTTTTTGATCGGATGCGGGCTTATGGGCATTGTTTTTGCCGTTTTATGGCGTTTGGCAGGCAAAGGAGAGGTTTTTCCCTTTGGCCCTGCTATTATTTTAAGCTTTTTTACGCTTTTGTTTTTCGATGGTTCTCATTTGTTTTGAAAAAAGATAGAATAAAAGGGTCAGTTTTACTTCTCGTTTATAATTATACGATACATTAGAGATTGTATTTAAAAATAGGAGCCTTCCTTGGATTTAACTCAGCTTCTTGCTTTTACCATGCAAAACAGTGCTTCGGACTTACATTTAAGTGCCGGTAGCCCGCCTATTATCCGTACAAGCGGATCATTGAAAAAAGTGAAAGCCGACCCGCTATCCAGCGATGATATTCGCACCATGCTGTATTCGGTTATGACGGAAGACCAGCGCGCGGAATATGAGAAAAACATGGAGATAGATTTTGCGATCGCTCTGGGCGAAAAAGCCCGTTTCCGTGTTAATGGTTTTACATCGCGTTTGGGGGCTTGTGCTGTTTTCCGGACAATTCCAACAGAAATTCCGACAATGGAAGATTTGGGGCTGCCGCCTGTTATGCGCAGATTTGCCGAGCTTGAGCGCGGTATCGTGCTGGTAACCGGTCCCACTGGTTCTGGTAAATCAACTACGCTGGCATCGATGGTTAATCATATTAATCTGCATGAATCCAAGCATATTCTAACGATTGAAGATCCGGTTGAATTTTTTCACAGCTCGCATAAAAGTCTGGTCAATCACCGCGAAGTAGGCACGGATACCAATTCTTTTGCCAGAGCGCTGAAAAGTGCCTTGCGGGAAGACCCTGATGTTATTCTGGTTGGTGAGATGCGCGACTACGAAACAATTTCTCTGGCCTTGACGGCTGCCGAAACAGGGCATTTGGTTTTTGGAACCCTGCACTCCAATTCGGCGGCCAAGACGGTTGACCGTATCATTGACGTGTTTCCGACAGGGGATAAGGAAATGATACGTGCTATGCTGGCCAGTTCGTTACAAGGCGTGATCGCGCAAACACTTTTGAAAAAACAGGGCGGTGGCCGCGTTGGTGCGTATGAAATTCTGGTTGGAACCAATGCCGTGCGAAATCTGATTCGGGAAAACCAGATTCCCCAGCTGTTCTCGATGATGCAAACAGGTTCACGCTACGGCATGATAACCATGGAAGAGGCTATTAAAGATCTCTATGAAGCGGGTATTATCAGCAAAGATGAAGCGCGCCGCGCCGTTCTTAAAGCCGCTGATCAGGAAGATGACGAAGGCGAAAAAGACGATGAATATATTGATGCCAGTCTGGGCGGTACAAAAATTGATGCCGAGGATACAAAGATCAGCCAGCGTCCGGCCTCTCAATCATCAACCAAAACATCAGATAGTTCGCCCAAGGAAGCCGATGGGGGGTATTCGTTTTGAACGCGCCCATAGTTTTTGAATATCTCAATGCGATGAAAGAGCACAATGCCAGTGATCTGTATTTAACGGTCGGCTATCCGCCAACATTGCGCGGTGATAATGAATTAATCAAACTTTCGGAAGGCGTGCTCTCGCCTGAAAATCTTGCCGATATCCTGAATTCGACCCTGACCAGCCGTCAAAAACGCGAATATGAAACCAAAATGGAATTGAACACCGCCCTCGATATGGGGAAATACGGTCGTTACCGCGTGAATGTTTTAAAACAGCGTCAATTCCCGGCTATGGTGATCCGGCGTATTATTACGCATATTCCGAATTTTACTGAATTGCGCCTTCCCCCCATTCTTGAAAAGCTGGCCATGGAAAAACGTGGTCTGGTTTTGCTGACAGGGATGACGGGCTCGGGTAAGTCCACAACGCTGGCCTCTATGATTGATCATCGCAATTCGACCAGCCATGGTCACATTATTACCATTGAAGACCCGATTGAATATTTCCACGATCATAAAAAATGCGTGGTGACCCAGCGTGAAGTCGGCGTGGATACGGACTCTTTTGCTATTGCGATGAAAAACTCCTTGCGTCAGCGTCCTGACGTTATTCTGGTCGGCGAGATCAGGGACCGCGAAGTCATGGAACAGGCCCTGACAATCTCCGAAACCGGGCATTTATGTCTGGCCACAATTCACACCAATAACTCTTATCAGGCTATTGAGAGGATTGTGAATTTATTTCCCGAAGAGTTTCACAATCAAATCCGTATGAATTTATCCACAAATTTAAAGGGCATTGTATCCCAGCGATTATTGCCCTGCACGCAAGGGGGGCTTGTGCCGGCTGTCGAGGTGATGCTGAACCAGAGCCTTGTGCGGGAACTGATCTTGAAAGGCGAGATTGGTAAAATCCGCGATGTGATGGAACAAAACAACCCCATTGGTATGTGTACCTTCGACCAGTCTTTGCTACGGCTGTTTTCCGATGGTCTTATTTCCGAAGATGTTGTCATTTCCAATTCCGATAAGCCATCCGATATGAAGATCAAGGTTCAACAGGCCAAGTTATCCGGCAAAATGAAGCATCATAAAAACAGTGACGTTTTGAGCGCGCTGGATACATCCCGCATTTCTTTTAGTGATTAATTCCGCGCTAGCTTGTATTGCAAGCCTTGCATCCCTATGATTAAATGAAATTGTATGATTCTGTCTATATCCACTTTCTTGGAATACTTGCTAATGAAAAAAACAGGCCCTATTTCGATGTCACCTTTCAAAAGTTTAATCCTGTGCGCTTTCGCGCTTATTGTTTTTTCCGGCTGTGAATTGGCCGAAAATACCATGAAGGCCGATCGCGCTGCCAATCTTGATGTTCAGGATTACCGCGATGCATTTGCGCAGCGTTACCCGGATGTGGATGATAAGCGCGCCGAAAGCAGGGCATCTATTCCCGATTTCCAGCCTTATGTGGCCGACGTTTCCGAAACAATGAAGCCGATGCCGCTTGTATCTATTTCTGTAAACCAGACAGTGCCGATTAAGGATGTGTTATATGAACTGGCCCAGCAAGCCGATTATGATCTTGAGCTGGACCCTTCGATCCGTGGCTCTATCATTTTTACCGCGCGGGATCGTCCTTTTGATCAGGTTATACAGCGTATTTCCGAAATTGCGGGGTTGCGCTATAATTTTGATGATGATGTTCTGCGTGTAGAGGTGGATAGGCCTTATAATAAAACATATAAAATTGAATATCTGAACTACATCAGAACCAATTCCGGTACTATTCGCAACGATATTGCGGTTGTGTCAGGTGATGGTGCGGATACAGGTTCTACTTTTGAGGCCAGCATCACCAGTGAAGCCGATTTCTGGGGTGAACTGGAAGCCAATATTGGTCAGATTTTGGGCAATGCGGCCAATCGTTCTTTGCGTACCAATACCAATCCTCGAATTACGGCGGTTGACCAAAACCCCGATATCGGCGTGCTTGCTCCTCAAACGGATGCAGAGGGTAATGTTAGCGTTTCCGCTCCTGAAGCTGTGTTACGCGTAGATTCTCTTCCTGTTGATGATGCGGGCGCAGTTGAAGAAGAGGCCAGTGTTTTCTCTTTTGCTGTGAACCGTCAGGCCGGTCTGGTGACAGTTTTCGCGAGCGAATCCGCCCACAAGGAATTGCAGGATTATCTGACTGATTTACGCCGCGTTGTAACAGCTCAGGTTCTCATTGAGGCGAAAATTCTGGAGGTCACTCTGGAAGACCAGTTCGCCGCAGGTATTGAATGGTCCAATATTGATTTATTGAGTGGCGAGCTCGGGCTGTCATTTTCCGGTAACGGTGTACGTCCCGGCATTGATATTACGGGACGATCAGGTGCTACCAATGCCAATTTTGTTACAGGGTATGTCGGAAATGATATCTCGGCCTTTGTTCAAGCCATACAGGGGTTTGGTACAGTGCGTGCGCTGGCCAGTCCGCGTTTGACTGTTCTCAACAATCAATCGGCCATTATGAACATCGCAACCAATCAGGTTTTCTTTGAAATTGACATTGATCGTACAGAAGGCACAGACGGGCAAGGCGATACAGTTGAGATTGAGACGGAAATCCGTAATGTTCCCGAGGGGGTTTTGGTGAATGTCATCCCGTCCATTGATCTTGATAGCCGAACAATTTCTCTGGCAGTCCGCCCGACAATTACCCGCATTGTGAATGAAGTTCAGGATCCGGGGGTGGCGTTTGTTGCCGGTGATTCAGGGATTGTATCTCTCGTGCCCGAACTGAATGTTCAGGAAATTGATTCTGTTTTGCGCATGAATTCAGGGGAAGCGGTGGTTTTGGGTGGTTTGTTGCAGGACCGCGTGCAAAATACATCGGAAAATGTTCCAGTTGTCAGCGAAGTCCCCGTATTTGGCAGTTTGTTTAAGAGAAAAGGCGATTCTATTGAAAAAACAGAGCTTGTTATTCTTTTAAAGGCCACAATCGTTGAAAACGGCAATACCATCCACGATACTGACCGCGATTTATATCGCCGTTTTTCACAGGACAGGCGGCCTTTTAGTCTGTAAAGGCGAAAGGGACAGTTATGATATTCAATCTTGTTCAATATACTTTATGGGGAGCCATGCGTGATCGCATGGTTTTTTCCATGTTGGGGATTATGGTGCTTGGTGCCTGTCTGTCTTTGTTTTTAGGCAGCGCCGCCGTTATGGAGCAGGATCAATTTGTTCTTGTTTATGCCGGAGGCGGTTTGCGTTTGGCGGTTATATTGGGGTTAGTCTTGTTTGTAGTATCCTTTATTCGCAAATCCTTTGAAACCAAAGATGTCGAGTTTTTATTATCGCGCCCGGTTTCGCGCGTACAATTGGTCCTGGCCTATTCTTTTGCATTTTCCCTCATCGCAATACTATCTGCATTGGCTTTAGGGCTTGTGATTTATGCCATAGCACCGCATCTATTTTCCGAAGGGCATATTTTGTGGATTGCCAGTATAGGCATTGAAAATATTATCATGGTCAATACGGCCCTGTTTTTCGCGATGATTATTACAAGCGCGGCCGGAGCGGCCATAGCAACACTCGGTTTTTATCTATTATGCCGTATGATGGGACAGATTTTGGGTATTGCGGCTTCGGGCTCTATCGTACAGAGCGGCAAAATGGATGAAATCATGCGCATTGTGGTCGAAACCATTTCCATGTTTTTACCGCGTCTGGATTTATTGGGGCAAACATCCTGGCTGGTTTACGGTGAAGCTGGCGTTATTTCTTACGGTTTTATAATCATGCAGGGGCTTGTCTTCACAGGTCTGATCGTTACGGCCTGTTTGTTTGATCTCGTTCGCAGGCAATTTTAAAAGGGCAGAGCCCGTACTTAAGACAATGCAAAAAAATATTCAAATTTTTGTCAGCATTACCCTTTTCATCTTTTTAGGCAGCAATTTCCTTGTGTGGTATTCTGTGCGTGATGTGCAAGCCAGATGGCTGAATGTCCCGCCGCCGCCGGGTGGAAATTCAATCGCCGGAGCGGGGTTGGGCGATGCGCAATTTGCGTATCGCAATATAGGATTAATGCTTCAAAATCTGGGCGATACAGGCGGGCGCGCTACCCCCTTATCCGATTATAATTACGAGCATCTTGCTAGATGGTTTTTTATGGCCGATCGCCTGGATGCTAGATCGGATTTTGCGCCATTTTTGGCGGCTTATTATTTTGGCGCTGTTGAGGAAAGCAGTAAAATTCCTCCATTGGTAGAATATCTCGCTATGGTTGGTCAAAGAGAGGAGGGCGAGAAATGGCGCTGGCTTGCGCAAGCAATCCATCTGGCTCGATATCGCATGCAGGATTTACCATTGGCTTTGGATTTGGCAAAAAAACTGGCCTCGATGAATGTGCCTGATTTGCCTGTTTGGGCAAAAACCATGGATGTCATGATTATGAATGTGCAAGGCGAAAAGCAAGCCGCATATGAAATATTGCTCCAGACCTTGCAAACGGAGAGCGATAACCTGCATCCGACAGAAACCCTGTTTATGATTGATGCGATTTGCTCTGAATTGCTTGACGATGCGCAGGCAAAAGACCATCCTTTGTGTCAGGATTTACCGTTTTAAAGCATAAGTGATGGAACAGCTGAGATTTACCATACCCGAGATTTTCTCGCTTATCGGCGTTGTGCAGTGCGTCTATATTCTCGTGTATATGTTGTTTCGCGCGGGCAAACTGGCCAGAGCCGGAATTCCTTTCTTATATTTCTTTGTTTTGGCTTTGGCTTTTTTCTCTGATTTTTCCGCGCGGTTTATTGCCGATATATCACCGTATTATTCGCTTTTATCTTTAAATCTGTGGCTGGCCGGACCCCCCATCGGCGTCTTGCTGGTTATACAAGTCGCGCAAATATCCAAACTGCCCGATTTCAGGAACTTTTGGCTGTTGGTCATGCCCTTTGTGCCCTTGTCTGCGATATGGTTTTTATGGCCTTTCGGCGAAGAATGCACAATGTTGTATCGCTGTGAAAATTACATGAACTGGATTATCATTGCAGGCTTTATGATGGGCGCTTTAAGCCTTCTATCAATCTGGTTTCACAAAAATATGCTATCCAGCCTGCATGCGCAAAAATTCGGTAAAGAGCGCTATTGGGTCATATTATCCATTATTCTCAGTAATGTTTTTCTTCTTGCGCTTATTTTCTTCAACATTCAAAATGAATGGAATGACCCGCAATATGTTCTGGCGCGCAGTTTGCTTGGACTGGCCTATATTTATCTGGTTACAACCAGCATGTTTCGTATCTACCCCCAATCCGTTATTTATGAAGAAAAAGGGCAGGATGATAAACTCTCACGCGAAGAACTTTTGATTGCGGGAAAAATCGAGGAATTGTTAAAGCTGGATAAAGTTTATCACGAGCCGTCATATTCCCGTAGTGATCTGGCCCGCGAGCTTGGCGTTTCTGAAACGGTTGTGTCGCGCATTATCAATCTTCATTTTCAAAAATCACTGCCCCAGCTTTTAAATGAATACAGGGTTGAAGATGCCAAACGCCTCTTGAAAGAAACGGATGCAACAATAACTATAATTGCTAGAGAAGTCGGCTTTAATTCCATGGCTTCATTTAACCGGGTTTTTCGCGACATGGCCAAAATCACACCCACTGAATTCCGTAATTCGGAGGTTTGATCTCTCATATTGTTTTAATGACCTCTCATATTGTTTTTATGAGGAATTAGGGCGCAAATTTTAATCTTCTCTTTACTTTTTACCAGCGATGATAAGGGAGTATTCCCGCCGATTTTTCGTCATTAAAACGATAAAAGTGAAGGGGTGTATTTCGATAGGGGATGAGGGTATAATAAACGCTCATATTTGATTCAAAACTTGTAGAGGAGAAACTTCAAAATGAAAAACATTAACGTACAAAAGCGCCGCAAAGGCCAAAAGGGTTTTACCCTTGTGGAATTGGCGGTTGTGATGATCATCGTTGGTCTTTTGATCGGCGGTATTCTTAAAGGTCAGGAACTGATTACAAACGCGCAGGTTGCGGCCACCATTGCCCAGGCAAAGGGTATTGATGCGGCTGTTTCGACCTTCCGTGATTCGTATCGTGCTATTCCTGGTGATATGGCCAATGCTAACACGCGTTTGGCAGATTGTACTGCAGCACCATGTAGTACAAACGGAAATGGTGATGGCCGTATTTCTACAGCTGCTACACCAAGTACACCTATTGCCCCTGACGCGATTATTACTGCCGGTACGGAAGCCAGCAACTTTTTCGTGCATTTGGCAACGGCGGATTTGATCTCCGGTGTCCAAAATGCCAACAATGTTAATTTTGGTGAAGGTTTGCCGGAAACATCCATTGGTGGTGGTTATACAGTTGGTTTCCACGCTTCAGGTACTTTAGGACAAAATACCAACGCCAGAGGCGGCCATTACCTTGCTATTCGTGATACTGCCGGCACAGCGCCTACGGCCGGTCTTGGTGTTCTGACAGCGGCTCAGGCTTCTCGTATTGATACCAAAATGGATGATGGAGATCCGACTTCAGGCTCCGTATTCAGTGACAATGCCACGAACTGTACAACTGGCGGTACACCTGATGTATATGACGAAGCCAACAATCCTCTGGGTTGTTACCTATACGTCCGTATCCAGTCATAATTTTCTGGTTTGATACAAATAATAAAAAGCCCGGCTTTGCCCGGGCTTTTTTCATGGGAATATAGTGAATAATAGCTTTTACAAATTTTCTTCAAAATTTTTAATCTGCACGTATTCCTGCATTTTCATATCGGCAAAGGCTTCGAATAACGCCATATCATATATTTGTGCGCCTTTTTCCTCGCGCATCCGTTTGATCACGCCGGGCGGAGAGATATCGCGGTCGCCAAAATGCGGCCGCCAAATGCGGTAACCATCATAGGCTTCAACAATGGCCGTTAAACGTACGGGCAGGGATAATTCCTCACCCTTGAACCCCAGAGTGCCATTGCCATCCATTTGTTCGTGGTGCCTGGCCATGATGTCCAGCATAAGATCTTTAAACGGGTGGCTTATATCTGGAAAAAGTTCTTCCACGATCTGTACGCCCAAAAGCGTATGTGTACGTCTTATTTTTTTGATGGTGCCTGTCGGCTTTTCCTCGCTATCCCACATGTTGATGGGTAATTGGCGTTTGCCAATATCATGGGGCAAAACGGCCCAATATAGATTATTGGCTACGATGTCTGATTGTCCCAGAGCAAGGGCCGTTTTCTTCACATCCTTGGCCACGCGCGCGGCGTGCTGATGAAAAATATAGGTTTTACCCTCGGGCCGTTCATCATCATAGGCGCGTAAATTTGCCAGCTCTGCCTTGATAAAGGGCTTAAAACGCGTCTGGCAAATCTCGTCAGTCTCAAAATCGAAAGTATCGGGCCATTCTTGCATGGTTTCAGGCAAAATCGCGTATATCTGTCAGCTTGCCTGTAATCGCCGCCGCCGCCGCCATGATAGGGGACATCAAATGCGTACGGCCGCCTTTGCCTTGCCGCCCTTCGAAATTGCGGTTGGAGGTGGAAGCGCAGCGCTCACCCGGCTCTAATTGATCGGGGTTCATGCCCAAACACATGGAGCAGCCCGGCTCGCGCCAGTCAAACCCTGCCTCGATCAGAATATCTGCAAGCCCTTCTTCTTCGGCCATATGTTTCACAAGGCCGGAGCCGGGAACGATCATGGCATGTTTGATTGTATCGGCAACTTTTTTGCCCTGAACCAGCTGTGCAATCGCGCGCAGATCTTCAATGCGCCCATTGGTGCATGAACCGATAAAGACCTTATCCACGGCA
This sequence comes from Alphaproteobacteria bacterium, assembly GCA_046541095.1. Taxonomy (GTDB): domain Bacteria; phylum Pseudomonadota; class Alphaproteobacteria; order Micavibrionales; family Micavibrionaceae; genus UBA2638. The sequence goes on along the minus strand of JBKHDZ010000007.1, from coordinate 7,226 downwards.
ATGTCCTGCATTTTTGTTCCGGCCTTAAGGCCCATATAATCCAGCATACGGCGTGCGGAATTTTGCTTGTTCTCATCGGCAAAGCTCTCAGGGGCGGGGACTTCTCCCGTAATGGGCACGACATCCTCGGGCGTGGTTCCCCATGTAACAATCGGGGCGATATCGGCGGCGTTCAGCGTAACTTCCTTATCAAACACGGCCCCATCATCGCTGGGCAGGGTTTTCCAGTAAGCAACAGCCTTTTCCCACAACTCACCTTTTGGCGCCATCGGACGACCTTTCATGTAACTGAAAGTGGTCTCATCAGGCGCCACCATGCCGGCTCTAGCGCCTGCCTCAATCGACATATTGCAAATGGTCATGCGTCCTTCCATGGATAGGGCGCGGATGGCCTCGCCCGCATATTCGATCACATATCCTGTGCCGCCCGCCGTGCCGATTTCCCCGATAATGGCCAGAATGATATCCTTGGCGCCAATCCCTGGTGCGCACTCACCATCCACAGTAATGCGCATGGTTTTGGCGGGCGATTGGATGAGGCTTTGCGTGGCCAGTACATGTTCGACTTCGCTCGTTCCTATCCCGAAAGCAAGGGATCCGAAAGCGCCATGCGTGGAGGTATGGCTATCGCCGCACACGATTGTCATGCCCGGCTGTGTGAAGCCTTGTTCAGGGCCGACAATATGCACAATGCCTTGGCGCTTATCGGAAATATCAAAAAGTTGTACGCCGAATTCCTCGCAATTTTTGCGCAAAGTTTCGATCTGGATTTTGCTGTCCTCGCTGCCTAAATTGGTCAGGCGGTCTTTGGCGGTTGATACATTGTGATCAATCACGGCCAGCGTTTTGTTTAAATCATGCACCTTGCGTTCCGCCAGCTTTAGCCCCTCAAAGGCCTGCGGGCTTGTGACCTCATGCACCAGATGGCGGTCAATATGAATAAGGCAAGTGCCGTTTTCATCGCGGTCGATGACATGATCATCCCAGATTTTTTCGTATAAAGTGCGCGGTTGTGCGGTCATTTTGTATGCCTGTTAAGGGTTATTTAAACTTTAATCATTATGATTTTATTGTGTTTAAACGAATTGAAGCAGAATTTCTGTCAAACATCAATTCGATAATAAAAAAGAACAAAGACAAACGAGCGTAATAAAAGGTGTATCAAGATGGGTTTCATCTGTGAAATTTTTGTAAAAGATTATTCCGGATTTTATGATTTGGGCATAACGCATCCTCAAACAGGCGAAAATCTATTTGTGGGCACACATAATTGCGGGGCCGGTGCAGACGTACTTTCCGAAAGTCAGCTGCCTGTCGAAATGTCTGATGTTATCCCATGGGAAAATTTTGCAGGGGCCGCCAATGCAAGTATTGGCAATGCGGTTACACCATTGGTAGAGCAGGTTTTCTCGGCGCATCGCGAATTGCTGGGTAATACTACCCAAGAATTAAGCGACATTATGCGTAGTGGGAATTTAAGCATATTAGAGCCTAATTACATTGATGTTTTTTATGCGGATCAGGCTGCTGAAATCATCGGACAATTGGCTGGTGAACGCGCTTACATGAGTAGTAATCCTGAAGAATCAGGCGTTATGAATTCCATTGCAAGCGATATGATGGGCGTACGCGAAGGCCTGAATGAAATCATGGAAAGCCCGAATTATAGCGCCTTGCTTGCTGTGGACCATGCTTTGGCAGATATAGGAATAGAGCCCGAAATGGTAAGAGGGCTTAATGCCATGGTTGCTCCTGTCATACAACAAGAGTCAACTCCCCAAAATGAACAATTGATCCCCTAAACACGAAAGGTTTTTATTATGCACCCCATTCGCGCGGAATTTTTAAAAAATGCCAGAGGCGATGCGTTTATCCGGTTCTTTGATCCGGCCTATGTGCGCGCCGACCATATTGTTCTGGATCGCCCGAGCAAGTCGCTTTATGCGGTCTTGCATGAGCAGGAACATTTTCTGGGAAATCTGGATGAAGAGATGCTGGAGGCTTTCTCGCAATGCGAGGAAATTCATTTAACCGGCCTTTTATCCGGCAATAAGGCTTTGAATTTAAAAGCGCCCTTATCGGTGGTGAATACTTGAAGAGTTGAAAAGCGGGGCAAACCTTTTAAAATCTATGCAAAAGACCTTGCGCGCGAGGTCTTTTTGCTTTTTTAAGTCATTGTTATAGCTTTAAAAAAACAAGATTGCTTAGTTCGTTTTCGTTTTTTGAAGGGGCGGGGGCGAAAGCATTTGTTCACGCAATAAAAAAGGCGCTATTTCTAGCCCCTTTATTGTATTGATAATCGGATAAAATTCCGGAATTGTCAAATTTATTCAGCAGAACCTTCTTCGGCTTTTGCAGCTTCCTCAGCGGCTTTTGCTTCGGCTTCGGCGGCTTCTTTTGCAGCTTTAGCTTCAGCGGCCTTGCGCTCGGCTTCCTGCTTTTTCATGTCCTCGCGGCGCGCCTTCTTCTCGGCCTGCTTTTGCTTGCGGCGCTCTGTTTTTGAAATCTCGTTCAGGCTTTCATCTTTTTGTTCAATGCCAGCGCCTGTTGTACGTTCTGCAATACGGGCAGACTTACCGGAACGATCACGCAGGTAATACAGTTTCGCGCGGCGCACGGAACCACGGCGGATCAGTTCAACGGAATCAATTCTGGAAGACCAAAGCGGGAATACACGCTCCACACCCTCGCCATAGCTGATTTTACGCACGGTAAAGGTGGCATTGATGTCTTTTCCGGCGCGGCCAATACAAACACCTTCAAAAGCCTGCACACGCTCGCGGCTTCCTTCTTTAATGCGGACATTCACTTTAATGGTATCACCGGGGGCGAAATCCGGGATTGATTTGCCATCCTGGTATTTGGCGAGCTGCTTGGCTTCAAATTTTTGTAAAGTATTCATTTTTCTTTTCCTTTGTTTACGATCCCGATAATCAAGGCAAAGCCAAGGCGGATCATTTATCTTTTTCAAAAAGTATTGGGTTTTATAAGGGGATAAAGCCGGAAATGCAAGTATTTTGTTGTTTAAAAAGCAAAAAATGGAAATTCAGGTGTTTTCTATTGCGTTTATATGGATATATCATAAGAAGCCCATATGAATAATAAGATTTGTACAAAAAATTAGCGAGAGCCAGCCATGCAAAAATTTACAACATTAAAATCAAAAGCCGCGCCGCTTCCCATGATGAATGTGGATACCGATATCATTATTCCAAAGCAGTTTTTGAAAACCGTCAAGCGCACAGGGCTGGGCGTAAGCGCATTTTATGATATACGCTATAATGATGATGGCACAATCCGTGAAGATTTTTTGCCTGAACAGCCCCAATATAAAGGCGCGGAAATTCTGGTGACAGGCGAGAATTTTGGATGTGGGTCGAGCCGTGAACATGCGCCCTGGGCTATTCTGGATATGGGCTTTCGCTGTATCATCGCACCATCTTTTGCCGATATTTTCTTTAATAACAGCTTTAAAAACGGCATTTTGCCGATCACTTTACCCAAAGAGCAGGTAAAGGCCTTGATGGAGGAAATTCAGGAAAATCCTGAAGGCGAATTGGAAGTCGATCTGGAACAACAGACGATTACGCGCGGCAACAAGTTTTCTTTTAGATTCGAGATTGACCCGTTTCGCAAGCATTGCTTGCTGAACGGTTTGGATGACATCGGCCTAACCCTTGAAAAATCGGCGAAGATCAAAAACTATGAAGAGCGGCGTCAGGCAGAAAAGCCGTGGCTGTAAAATCATTAAAGACCGGATTTATTCCCGTTATCAAAACCTATAAGGGCCTGATTGCGGCGGCCTTTACCTTGATGGTGTTTTCCGGCTTTTGCCAATCGGTTTTTTTCGGTGTTTATCTGCCTGAAATTCAGGATCGCTTTGAAATCAAGAAAACGGCGCTCGGAAGTCTTTATGCCGCCGCCACCGTTCTAAGCGCGCTTTTGATGGCATGGAGCGGAAAATTCCTTGATTCCATGCCTTTAACACGTTTTATCTCGGTTGTTTTGATCGGGCTTGCTTTGGGATGTGTGCTTATGGCGCTTGCCACCCATCCGCTCATGTTGTTTTTGGCTTTTTTATTGTTGCGGCAATTCGGACAAGGGTTGATGACCTTATCAGGCACAACGGCGATTAACCGCTATATCGAAGAAGGGCGGGGGCGCGCACAATCACTTGCGCAAACGGGGCTTCCGGTTCATTCGGCTTTGTTTCCCGTTGCCGGAATCTTTATCTTGGAGAGTTTGGGATATACGGCGAGCTGGATTGTCTATGCCGTTTTTATTGTGCTGGTTTTATTGCCCTTTTACTGGATTTTATTGCGCAGCCATGAAGAAAAGACCCATAAAGTCTGGCGCGATAAAATTGATGAAGCAGAGCGCACCACGCCTGCCGATCTTCTGCCCGATCAATGGACGCGCAACCGCGTTTTAAAAGACTGGCGCTTTTATGTGATTATGGCCGTGATGATTATACCGCCTTGCTTTGGCACCTGCGTTTTCTTTTACCAAAGCGTGCTGGCCGATCATCACGGTATTACAGCCGCCGCCTTTGCAGGTGGGTTTGTTTTTCTGACATTGGCTTCTGTAACCAGCGCGTTGGTTGCTGGCGTGGTGATGGATCAATGGGGTGAAGGGCCTTTGTTGTTATCTTTTCCGCTTATCTATGCGCTTGGCCTTTTGGCGCTGGCTTTTGCTCCCGGTATGGTAGGTGCCTATATTGGCCTCAGCATAATAGGGATTGGCGGCGGCATGATGACAATTACGGGCGGGCCGTTATTTGCAAAGCTCTATGGCACAAAACATTACGGCAGTATCAAATCTTTAAGCGTTATCGCCATGATACTGGCCTCGGCCGTATCGCCGCCTTTGGCGGGGTATTTACTGGATAATGATATTGGCATTGCCAGCATATTGGTTTATTTTGCCCTTTATTCATTGCTGGCCTGGGGCATCATTGTGGCCGGTATTAAAAAGATTACAAAGACGGAAACTACAGGCGAGGCACGAATATTATGAGCATACAATCACAAAAACTATTGCTTTTACCCGGTGACGGGATTGGCCCGGAAGTTATGGGCGAAGTTGAAAAACTTGTTCACTGGCTGAATGATAACGGCCTTGCCAAGCTGGATTATGAAACAGACCATATCGGCGGCTGTGCCTATGATGCCTATGGCCATCCTTTTGCCGATGAAACGCTGGAAAAGGCGCGCAATGTCGATGCCATCATTATGGGCGCGGTTGGCGGGCCGAAATGGGATGATGTGGAGTATAATCTGCGGCCTGAGGCGGGATTGCTCCGTTTGCGCAAAGAACTGGATTTATTTGCCAATCTGCGGCCGGCTCTGGTGTTTGATGCGCTTGTGGGAGCCTCCTCGCTTAAGCCTGAAATCGTTAAGGGGCTGGATATTCTGATCGTGCGGGAATTAACGGGCGGCGTTTATTTCGGCGAACCGCGTGGCATCGAGGATTTGGGCGATGGCAAGCGCCGCGGTTTTAATACACAGACTTATAACACCGATGAAATTATGCGCATTGGCCGCGTCGCCTTTGATCTGGCGAAAAAGCGCGGTAACAAAGTAACGTCTTGCGAAAAAGCCAATGTGATGGAATCAGGCAAGCTCTGGCGCGAAGAAATAACCGCCCTGCATAAGGCCGAATTTAGCGAAGTCGAGCTAGAGCATATGTATGCCGATAATTGCGCGATGCAGCTTTTGCGCTTTCCCGCGCAATTTGATGTCATTGTTACCGATAATCTGTTTGGTGATATTTTATCGGATGAGGCCGCCATGTTGACTGGTTCTTTAGGCATGCTTCCTTCCGCTTCGCTGGGCGCAGAAGGAACCGCAGGGCTTTATGAACCTGTTCACGGCTCGGCTCCAGATATAGCAGGGCAAAGCAAAGCCAATCCGCTGGCCACTATTTTAAGTTTTTCGATGGCACTTAAATATTCGCTGGATATGCCGCATTTGTCGGAGAATATTGATCGCGCTGTGCAAGACGTCCTGAACGCCGGTAAACGCACGGCTGATATTATGGCTGTGGGGTGCCGTCAGGTTTCGACCCCTGAAATGGGCGATAGCGTCATCCGCGCCTTATCACAGGCTTTGGAAAAAGCGGCTTAGGGGACTCTCTTATTTCTTTAAAAGATCGGGGCGGATTTTTTCGGTGATGGCGCGGGATTGATCTTCGCGCCATTCTTGAATTTTGGCATGATTGCCCGAGCGCAAAACTTCAGGCACATCATGGGTATTGCCGTTTTGATCGCACCAAGTGGCGGGTTTTGTATAGTGCGGATATTCCAGCAAGCCCCCGCGCGATGGTGAAAAGCTCTCTTCCGGCGCGGTTTCACTATTCCCCATTACGCCCGGAAGAAGGCGGATACACGCATCCATTAAGATAAGCGCGGCAGGCTCACCACCAGATAGCACGTAATCACCCACGGAAATTTCTTCGAAATTATGAGCATCCAATACGCGCTGATCGACCCCTTCATAACGTCCGCAAAGCAGGGTGACTTCGGCTTGATGGCTTAAATCAATTACGCGCTTTTGTGTTAACGGTTTACCGCGCGGGGAGAGATAGATTTTCCTGTCCGGCTTTGGAACGTAAGAGAGCGCAGCGTCAATTACATCGGCGCGCATCACCATGCCGGCTCCGCCCCCGTATGGCGTGTCATCAACGGCCTTATGCACCCCAAGGCCAAAATCACGGATATTGATGGTGTTGAAATTCCATTTCCCCTCGACCAGAGCTTTACCGCTTAGAGAGTGACCGAGACAGCCCGGAAACATTTCGGGAAAGAGGGTGAGGATGTTGAAATGCAGGCTCATTCTTTGTTATCGACTGTTAAATCAGTGTTGTTCAGTAGGTCCAGAGCTTTGTTTAAATTTTGCGCCGAAACCATCAGGCGCGTGCCCGAAAAGCCGACATAATTTAAAACATCGGTATGATCCATAAGATAGACATCTATGCCATGGCTTTCCAGAAAAGATTTGGTAATTAGCGCTTCGCCTTGCATTTCTGTGCGTTTTAGAAGAACGAGTTTTGAGTCATCTTTGCTCATCAAATCTCTTCCATGGGAATGATAGTGATTTGTTTATTTTCAAGATCAACCGCTGGTGCGAATTCATCTGTAAAAGGCAGCAGGAATTTTTCGCCATTATGGCGACGAATTTCCAGCAGATCGCCCGCGCCGTAATTATCAACCGTAATGACAGTGCCTA
>JBKHDZ010000006.1:0-27218 GCA_046541095.1 Alphaproteobacteria bacterium | reverse complement strand
ATATTTAATCGGGGCATGGCCCAGCCATTGCGCGGAGAGATTATCCATACCATTGGAATAGCTGGTGCCATCCAGCACGTAAGACAGGAGCATGGTATCATCCATACCCTTCATCTCCATCCCCGCCAGTTTCAGGATTTGCCAGTCATATTTCATGTTGTGGCCGATTTTCAAAACGCTGTCATCTTCCAAAACGGGCTTCATAATTTCGATCACATTAGATAAAGACAGTTGCGGGATATCTTCGCCGGAACTCTCGCCCAGTAAATCGGCCTGCATTGTCTTATGGCCGATGGGAATATAGGCCGCCTTTCCCGGTTTAATGGCAATAGAAATCCCGACCAGATCGGCCTTGGCGGGGGTCAGGCTGGTGGTTTCGGTATCAATCGCCAAAACACCTTCGGCTCTGGCTTGTGCCATCCATTCCTGCAGAATTTTAATCTCATTGATCAGCACGTATTTATTTTCGGCAATAGGCGGCAGTTTTTCTTCAGCCCCGCCCATATTATCATCATTGGAAGCCGTAGCCACAGGCTCCCCGCCCAAGCGTGTAATAATGGAATTAAAGGCATGTTCTTTCAAAAATTCCATCAGCCGCGGTTTTTCGGGATCATGGGTTTTGAACTCTTCCAGCGGGATGGCGACAGGCACGTTATCATCAAGGCGGACAAGCTGCTTGGAAATAAGCGCATCTTCGCGGTGATTGATCAGGCTTTCGCGGCGCTTGTTTTGTTTAATCTCTTCGGCGCGCTCCAGCAATTCTTCCAGAGAGCCGAATTCATTGATCAGCTGGGCGGCGGTTTTAATGCCAATGCCCGGCACGCCCGGCACATTATCAATGCTATCGCCCGCCAGCGATTGCACATCTACAACCTTATCGGGGGTCACACCGAATTTATCCAGCACATCCTTTTCTTCCATGAATTTGCCCTTCATGGGGTCTAACATGCGCACATCATCATCAATAAGCTGCATCAAATCCTTATCCGAGGATACGATCACAACTTTCTTGCCCTGCGCTTTGGCAAGCCGCGTATAGGTGGCAATCAGATCATCGGCCTCATAGCCTTCCATCTCCAGCGCTGGAATATCAAAGGCTTGCGTCGCATCGCGCACCAGTTTGAATTGCGGGATCAGATCCTCAGGCGGATCATCGCGGTTGGCCTTGTAGTTCTCATAAATATCATTGCGGAAATTATGGCGCGCCGCATCGAATATAACCGCCATATAGGGCGCATGATAATCATTGAGCAATTTTAAAAGCATTTGCGTGAAGCCAAAAACGGCATTTACCGGAACCCCTGCCGGATTTGTCATGGTTTTTTGCCGCGAATAGGCCATGGCGAAATAGGCCCTGAATATAAATCCCGAGCCATCCACCAGATACAGCTCGCCATCTTCGTTTGTGTCGTTCATTTCTTTTTCTTGCGCCGATATTTGTGAAGTCATGGCTTTATGTTTTAAAGACTTTACAGGCAGATACAAAGACAAATTTGAATTTTATAAAGAAGCCCTGTACAAAAATAATAACCATAATTTTTTGCAAAAAAATGACATATCCCAACGCTTTTTTATTACAGCTCTCCGAATTGGAGTATGCCTTTGCTTCGGGGATGTTTTGGAATATGTGCAGGGCTTTTTATATCGGAGCGATCTGTCCACCGAATTTGTCAATACGGCCTTTGGCGAAGATCATTTGCTACACCCCTTGAAAACCCCTGTATTGAAAAGCCTTGCAGAACTTCAAACACAAAGCGTGCAATACGCAAGCCAAGCCCAGACCACTTTCGAAAGATGAAGATTTCGCGTGAAGCGAAATTTTGATAAAATCGCATAAAATATAGATTCGATAAATCTCGGGCGAGGCGGCATGAAATTCAGATATTTTACCGATGCGCATATGGAAGACGAGCGCACATCAAGCCGCCCCTACCGTTATTCCGAGCAAGCCGAGCATTTAATCAGAGATTGCATCCAAAGTTGTGATAATGATACGAGCCATATCGTATTTGGTGGTGATGCCATACAATTAAACAAGCGCAAGGGAAAAGACCATCTTGAAAAATTAATGCGCAAATTCGGCTCTCTTGCCGCAAGCGCCCAGCAGGATTTCAGGGCCGTGGCCGGGAATCATGATTTTGATTATTTCGGTACTCTGGCCGAGGTATCAAAACTCTGGGGCATTGATGTGCGCAACGAATATATTGATATCTTCGATGGGCACAGGCTGATATTTATCAATGATTCTTTTCACGAAAAAGGGCTGGAGAATTTAAAACCCTATTCACAAGACACAATCGATTTTGTGGAGCGCGCTGTAAAGAATGCCCCCACAAAATCCGTAACCTTGTTTTCCCATACGCCGCTCGATCACGATGATTGGTATGAAACAAAAATGCTGATGCATGATGGCGATCCCGAATTTTGCTTTCGCCCGAATACGTCTGAAATACGCGATATTCTGGAACAATCAGGAAAAAATTGTCTGGTTCTTTCCGGCCATTCACACTTTGAAGGAGTTAGCCGCGATAAAAATGTCATTTACATGACTGTGCAAAGTCTGGTTGAAGCCGTGCGCACCGATCCCTCACAAATATATGCGCGCTGGGTCGATATCACGCGCAACGGGGAAACCGACATTTTCATTAACCAGCATGGCTATAAAGCGCGGGATTATCATTTCACATTTGATAAAATGTCCGCCCCGCAAAACGCATCAGCGCCGCAAGCCCCGTTATTGGCAGCAGAATAAAGCCACCGCCGCGGCATTGGAAACATTCAGACTCTGTATCGCCCCGCTGGTCGGCAATTTCACCAGCTCATCACAATTTTCCTTGATCAAATGACGAATGCCCGGCCCTTCCGCGCCAAGCACGAGAACGATTTTGCTATGATTATCATCACGAATTTGATCCACACTGCGCACGCCGCGCTCATCCAGACCAAAGACAAAAAACCCCTCTTCTTTCATAGCTTCCAGCGCGCGGCTCAAATTGGTTTCATAAGCTACAGGAACGTGCTCGACCGCGCCGCAAGCGGTTTTGGCCAGAACACCATCCAGCGACGGGGCATGTTTTTTCTGCATCACAATACCCGCCGCGCCGAACGCGCAGGCACTGCGCAAGATTGCGCCGACATTATGGGGATCTGTGACCTGATCGAGCATGAGGATCACGCTTTTATCGGCCGTTTTGGCGCGTATGATAAAATCCTGCACGTCCCGCTCTTCCACATCACTGGCGGCCAGCGCAATGCCTTGATGCACCGCTCCTTGCGGCAATAATTTATCCAGCTTTTTCTTGTCCACAATTTGTGGCTGGGGTCTGCGCAATCCCTTATTTTTGGCTTCGGCCAGTGTCGGATCAAAGCCTTTGGCGCTCTGCTCTGTCAGATAGAGGTTCTGGATGGTGCGATCAGGGTTCAGCCATGCTTCCCGAACGGCGTGGAATCCGTATAAAAGCGGCGCGCTGTTATTTTTTTTCTTAAAATTCATAATCAAAACACATTACACCCTTGACAGGAGAGTGCAAAAGCCTTTTTCTATGGCAGATAAATTTTCTCGTCATCCGGGATTATCATTTTCGTGGAGGGATGGCCGAGTGGTTAAAGGCAGCAGACTGTAAATCTGCCCGCGTAGCGTACGCTGGTTCGAATCCAGCTCCCTCCACCATTTACATACGATGGTATGCATAAGGTTTTAGCTAACCTGCTTCAAAAGCCACACGTTTCGCGGCTTCTTTAGCTTTTGGGGTTAGGTGGTTTGAGTTGCATTTTGCGCGGACAATTTCTCTCACTCCGCACTATTCTCTCACAGCTTTGAGCACTGTAATAAGCGACTTATCTTCCATAGTTATCAAGCTCATTTCTCCACTGTTCTATAAAAGGTAGCACCGCCTTAAATGATAATGGAGTGTCTGGTGAAACTCTGTTGATAATTTCTGATAGTAAATTTGAAAGCGTATAATCTGCATAAGGGGTTAGCTTGCTAATAACATCAAAGGTATTTTTTTCGAACTTAGAGAGTTTAGCGCCAGTTCTATCAATAGAGATTGGGGTCATTTCTGTTGGATCGGTATCGCCGCGTTCTAAAACGAAAGGCCACTCAGGTTCATGTTTCCAATAATTGGCACCTGCATTAATTACTTCAATTAAAAAAAGATCCTCACATAATTTTAAACCATGTTTATAAATATCACCTTTGCTTATATTTGTTTGAGTGTAAGTGGAAGCCATGTAACGCTGTATTGCTACAAAACCATATCCAATGAGGTATTCCCCTAAATCGCAAAGACCCTCTGAATCAGGATCTTTAGACTTTTTTATTCGTAAATCAATTTCAGACAACTCAGAATCTAGTATTCGCAAAAAAACCTGTAGATGATTGAAGCAACCATCCACATATTCATTCCCAATTCTTAAATAGACCACTTTTCACTCCACCTTATCTATCAAACGATAGCTCGTACTGCGCCCGCCGCTTTCGTTTTGAATGAAAATGCCGCGCGCTTTTAATTCCTGAATATCGCGCAATGCCGTGTCATTGGAACACTTGGCCAGCTTGGCGTATTTGCCTGTATTCATATGTCCTGTGAAATCGCTGTCCAGCATACGGTTGATAATCAGGCGCTGGCGTTCGTTGACGGGGTTTTGGTTGATTTTATCCCAGAGCTGCGCCTTGAATAGAACGCTGCCCAGCGTTGTTTCTGCGTTTGATATTGCCCGCCCGAGGCAGCCCAGGAACCATTCCAGCCACGCGGTGATATCCGGTGTGCTGCGTTGCTGGTTTTCAAGTTGCTCGTAATAGGATTTGCGTTCTGCCTCAATCTGGCTGGAAAGACTGTAAAAGCGATCCGGCGTGCCGTCGGCGCGCGCAAGCGCCATATCGCCGATGGCTCTGGCAATGCGGCCATTTCCATCCTCAAACGGGTGAATGGTTACAAACCAGAGATGGGCAATCCCCGCCTTGATGACAGGATCAAGATCATCGCCTCTATCAAACCATGCCAGGAAAGTCGCCATCTCGTTTTCAAGTCTATCTGCGCCGGGGGCTTCGAAGTGTACCTTCTCGCGCCCCATGGAGCCGGACACAACCTGCATCGGGCCAGCATGAAGGGTTCGCCAGCCGCCAACTGTAATGCGGTGCATGCCGCTACGGCCTGTCGGAAACAGCGCGGCATGCCAGCCGAACAGCCGCTCTTTTGTAAGGGCTTTGGAAAAATTCTGTGTTGCATCCAGCATCATCTCGACAATGCCTTCAACATCTCGGCTAGCGGGGATAAGACCTGCGATGTCAATTCCCAGCCGTCTTGCAATCGAGGAGCGCACTTCTTCAGGATTTAGTGTTTCCCCTTCAATGGCTGAGGATTTAACAACATCATTGGTCAGCGTAGCAAGGCTGGCTTCCCGCCTCAGGTCAAATCCAAGTCCCTCCATGCGCCCAAGCAAACGCCCCTGGCGATGACGTATATCGGCCAATTTGGAAGCGAGAGCATCAGCATCCCAGGTAAAGTCCGTCCAGCTTTTATGTTCATGTATCCACATAATATCGCCTATTCACCGCATGATTTAAGGTGATTGTAGGTCGCATTCACCGCAATAGCAAGTATAATTGCCGTATATTATGCGGTGAATAGAGCTTTTATTCACCGCATAGATATTCTTTAGACTTGATTTTTCTCTATTCTAAATCAATATGTTGAATAGTATTTGAAAAGTTAGAATGATTAGGGTGAACACACCACCATTTTCCAAAAGTTCATTACTGGTAAAATATCCACGCGGCACAATGAAGTGAACCAGCGGCATTTTTAAAAGCAAATACGCGCAAGACGCTATTTGCGGGTTCGAATCCGGCTCCCTTTACCATTTTCCAAAACCCTACCAATAATATTCCAGCGCCCGCGCATGAAAACTTTGAAAAAACTTCTGGAATAAACACCAACACAAAAAAATTTGCATCTCATTTTAACTTTTCAGGAACTCTTTTGCTTGCCTGCGGTTAGCAAGGTCCATGAAAGGAGATTGCTATGACAATGAAAAAAAACCTAGCCTTGGGTGTGGCTGCTGTTGCTTTGTTCGGCTTCGGCGCACAAGCGCACGCGCAAGATAATACACAGAACTATTCAAAGGGGGACGCCAGAATGCTGGACGAAGCCCGCAATATTGAACCCATGAGTACAGAGTCGCGCGAGCAAATGGCGCAAAGACAAATGACGCGCGATGTTGCCGACATTGAACCCGCCGCCGGTAATATGGACAGCCCGTTCACTGACTTTACAGGTATTTATGGTGGTGCGGATATCGGCTATTCCTTTACAGATGATCTGGAAGGCATGGATGGCGGCCTGTTTGTGGGTTACGGATTTGAACACGAATTTGATCTGCTTGGTGCCTATGCCGGGATTGAGCTGGGATACGAATGGAGCGGAGCCGATGGCGATGAAAATAATTTATCCTACGAAAAAGATCATGCCTGGGTGGTCACTTTGCGCCCCGGTGTCAGCATAATGAGTGATGGATTGGGATACGGAATTATCGGTTACAGCCGTTCTGAATTCGAAACCACCAGCGGTGATGAAGATTCCGACGGCCTGATCCTTGGTTTGGGTGCAGCCTTTAATACCAATACGGCGTTTCAACCGCGTATTGAATATACCTATACAATGCATGAAGATATTTCCACGAATAACCAAAGTATAGAGCCCGATGAGAACAACATCACGCTGGGCGCGGTTTTCCAATACTAATTTTAAAAGACTTTTTTAAAAAAGCATTTTTAAGAAAAGAAATGGCCCGAAGATTTTTTCTTCGGGCTTTTTTTTAAAGCACTATTTTGGAATTGTCTTTGCGCGTAAAAAAAGGCAATGTTCAATCTTTAACGGGTTGAATATCGTGCAATTAATCAAAGATAAGCATTTCAAATCTTTTTTCATTCTTTTCACAGGTCTGATTCTAGCCTGCCTTTATTTCTGGCTGTCTTCACGTTACCCTGATTTAAATGCAAAAGCCATGATGGGGCCGGATGCAAATTTATCATCGCTGGGATTCTCCCCCATACTGACAACTCCGGAAAATGCGGGTTTTTGGCAAAAGGTTTTCATAGAAACCATAAATTGGGCCGATACCAACAAAAAGGGAATGAGTTTTGCTTTTGTTGCAGGAGCTTTTTTTCTCTCCATTATCCCCCTTTTGAAAAAGCCACGGACAGGGAATGGTTTTATTGACAGTCTTACAGGGCTGGTCTTCGGAACGCCGCTTGGCGTATGCGCAAATTGCGCCGCGCCTATTGCACAATCGGCATTAAAAGCAGGCAGTTCCGTACAATTTGCTCTGGCAATGCTGATTGCCTCCCCCACCATGAATATTGTCGTTCTTATGATGGCTTTAACCTTATTTCCCTTGTATCTGGTAGCCTTGAAAATAGCATTGACAGTATTTTTCATCATTATTTTAATTCCTCTGGCCTGCCGTTATTTATTTCAAAATGATGTAGAAAAAATTCACCAGCAACAAACTCTAATTTCCGAGAGCGAAAATAACAAAAGCGTTATGCCTGAAAAATGGTTAAACGCAGTAAAATACAGCGTCCTAACCTATCTCAAGAATTTTTGGTATTTAATAAAAATTGCCCTGCCCTTGATGATTCTGGCCGGATTTTTGGGTAATTTATTAAGCGCTGTTCTGCCTTGGGAATTCATACAAGGCCTGCGAGCCGGAGATGATAACAATGCTTTGTTCTTTCTTATCATTACAGGGCTGGCAATATTCGGGGCATTTCTACCCTCTCCCATCGCTTTTGATATTGTCTTATCATCAACCCTGCTCATCGCCGGAGTTCCGGTATATTATGTGGCTGTTTTCCTGTTCACACTGGGAAGCTTCAGTATTTACGCCTTTTTGATATTGTGGAAAAGCATTTCCCTGCGCGCTGCCATGATCATGTATATTTTCACTGTGCTGCTTGGCATCGCTTCGGGGATCATTGCTTATTACATTCATCAGGCACGCAGTGCCGATATATCCACATACGTAGGAAATCCCTCGATCATAGATCAGCAGACATACGCATCTGACGGGGATTATGACCGCGTCCTGCAAAGAAATGATGCGGCATTTGCCTATGCCGATTTAAAAACGCAAATCACTCCGAGAGTTTTTAAACCTTTAAGCGGGAATGATATATCCGCCGACACACCTATTGAAATATATGCCACGCCATTTACCCCTGCCCCGTTAAATACCGGTAAAAAATTTGAACTCTTTTTGGGCGATACGATCGGTCTGCATCACCCCTATGAGATTTCTTATATATCCTATATGCCGTATTCTTTGCCTTATGCCTCTGCGGGACTGGCCGCGGGTGATGTCCACAATGATGGCTGGCCTGATCTGGTTATGATCGGCGATACCGAAATAAAACCCAATCTGATTTTATATACCAATATAAACGGTGAAAGATTTGTACGGCAAAACATGCCGTATTTTGGCGAGGATGATGCGGCCTTATACGCTGCCGTCATTGATTTTAACGGCGATAGCTGGCCAGATATTTTTGTAACAACGCTCAAAGGCGAAAGTTATATTCTTTATAACAAAGCCGGTGAATTTTCACCTGAGCGTAAAAAATTAATCCATCAAAGCGAAGGTATGGCTATCAGTGTTTCTTTTGGCGATATAGAAGGCGATGGCGATATAGATATTTTTCTGGGCAAATGGAATGCGGGCCCGTTATTTATAAACAGGGACGATTCCCGCAATTATCTCTTGCTGGCGCAAAATGATGGTGGGTATGAAACTCATGCCATTGACGGTATCACCGGAGAAACCTTATCCAGCCTTTTTGCAGATTTCAATCAAGATGGCTTTCTTGATTTGTATGTTGGCAATGACTACGAAGCCGGGATGTATTCAGACCAGTTATTTCTGGGGCAGGAAAACGGAATGATATCGCCCGCTGATTTGTCTTTATTTCCAGGCCTTACAGGCGCTCTGAGTACAATGAGTGTTGACCAGGGCGATATTGATAATGACCTACGGGAAGATTATTACATTGCACAGATTGCTTTTACAGGTCATCTCGAACGAGCCTTGCAGGCAATATCGGAAAAGCAAATCCGCATTGATGATTATTGCACAGTTATGAAAGCAGAATTCAATATCGATATCCCGTCCTGCAATAATATATCAGCCATTAAAAGAGCTTTGGGACGTATTACTTTTCAAGTCGCTGATGATTGTCATAACTTGCAAGACGAATACCGCAGAAGGCAGTGTTTAATTCACTACACCTCATATACACGAAACTGCCTCTCCGGCTCTATTCTGGAAAAATTATCCGATGCGGATAATAAAGCTTCAAGGCGCTATAAAAATTTATGCAACAAAGTAACGCAAGACCCGGAACATTTTGATCTATCACCTGTAAAAGGCATGGTGAGAGCAAATTCCAGCCGTTCTCTTGCCAATATTTTATTGCATAACAAGGGCGAAGAAGAAAACACTTATGTATTTTCAGATATTGCTAAAAAAGCCAGCGCCGCTTATGGAGCGTGGAGCTGGAATAGCCGTTTTGCAGATCTGGATAATGATGGATGGCAGGACATCTATATTGCAAACGGCTATGGATATCCCCCAACCCGCTCTATGAATATATTTTATCACAATCTGGGTAATGGTCTTTTCGAAGATAAAAGCCGTGAGTTCGGACTTGGAAGTTTTTCATCAACCACCAGCTACGCGCTTGTGGATTACAATGGTGATGGCCGTCAGGATATCATTTCCACACCCTTTGATTCACCTGCCGAAATTTTCAAATCCCATGTTAAAGGCAAGGCAATCCGCTTTGAGTTGGAAGACAAGCATGCAAAAAACACCACAGGCATAGGAACAAAGCTGATTATCCGTTATAAAGACGGCGAAGATGAAAAAAGCCAGATGCGCACAATTAAAGGCAGCGGCGGCTACCTGTCTTTCAACGAACCTGTTGCGCATTTTGGAATGGGAAACACCGAACAAATTCAAAGCCTTGAAATTCATTGGCGCGATGGCTCCCGGGATATTATAAACACACCTTTAAAAACAGGCTTTGTTTACAAAATTGTACGGCGGGCTGCTCAAGAAAACAGCCGCGAAGATGGCATGTAATACAGTTTTTTTCTCCGAGCACGTATAAATCAAAACGATCATCAAACACATCGCGCAACGAGGCGCGATCAAATCATTATAGAAAATCAAACTTGCAATATTATTTCATATCTCTATGTTTAAGAAAGTAGCTAGTTAATTTGAATTTTTAAACGAAAAGAAGGAAATATGTGCGGCATAGCCGGTGAGTTGCGTTTCGACCAGACGCAGGCATCACCAGAAAAAATAAACCGGATGCTTTGTGAAATGGAACCACGAGGACCGGATGGGTCAGGAATTTTCTCGAACGGGCCAATTTGTTTCGGCCACAGACGCCTTAAAATCATCGATCTCAGCGATCAGGCCGCCCAGCCCATGGTGGATAATGAATTGGGACTGGTGATTGTTTTCAATGGCTGCATTTATAACTATCCCGAGCTGCGCGAAAAATTGCAGGAGATGGGGTATAAATTTTTCTCCCATGGCGATACGGAAGTAATTTTGAAAGCCTATCATGCCTGGGGCAAAGATTGCGTCAGCCATTTTCACGGGATGTTTGCTTTTGCCATTTGGGAGCGTGATACAAAGCGCGTTTTCATGGCACGTGACCGCCTTGGCATCAAGCCGTTTTATTTTACGCGCGATAACAATTCCATGCGCTTTGCGTCTTCTCTTCCTGCCCTTTTAAAAAGCGGGAATATTGATACCTCTATCGATCCTGTGGCGCTGAATTATTATATGAGCTTTCATGCCGTAGTTCCTGCGCCGCATACAATCCTGAACGGCGTTAAAAAAATTCCGCCCGCAACGCGGCTGATGATCGAACCCGGCGGCGAAACACTGGAGGAAGTTTACTGGAATCTGGATTACCGCCGGAGTGATGATGATAAAAAACGAACCGAAAAAGAGTGGATCGATAAGGTCGAAGAATCTTTAAAGACGGCTGTCAAACGCCGTCTTGTGTCCGATGTGCCTGTAGGTGTTTTGCTTTCCGGCGGGCTGGATTCCTCGCTTGTTGTCGGCTTGCTTCATGAATTGGGGCAGAAAAATATCAATACCTTCTCTGTCGGTTTTGAAGATGTGGCCGAAGAAGAAGGCAATGAGTTTCGTTATTCCGATATTATTGCCGAGCGCTATCAAACCGATCATCACAAAATCAATGTGGATCATGGCGAGTTGCGAGCCAATTTGTCGGCCTGTATCAAGGCCATGGCCGAGCCAATGGTCAGCCATGATGTCATCGGCTTTTACCTCCTCTCACGCGAAGTGAGCAAGCATGTGAAAGTGGTGCAAAGCGGACAAGGCGCCGATGAGGTTTTCGCAGGGTATCACTGGTACCCGCCCCTGATTGGCACCAATGACAATACGGCTGTCAAAACTTATGCCGATGTCTTTTTTGATCGCCATTATGATGAATATAAAACCATCGTGAACGGCGATTATTTAGGCGGCAATCACGCCCTTGATTTTGTAACCGACCATTTCGGCCAGCCCAATATCGAGGAATCGGTGGATAAGGCTTTGCGCCTTGATACGCAAGTGATGCTGGTTGATGACCCGGTCAAGCGCGTGGACAACATGACAATGGCCTGGGGGCTGGAAGCCCGGGTGCCGTTTTTGGATCATGACCTTGTCGAACTGGCCGCCAAAATTCCGGCGGAATATAAAATCAAGGAAGGTGGCAAGCACGTTTTAAAAGAAGTTGGCCGCCGCATTATTCCAAGCGAAGTGATTGATCGCCCCAAAGGCTATTTCCCCGTTCCGGCGCTAAAATATCTGGAAGGCGAATATCTGGATATGGCGCGCGGCATTCTCTCGCAAGATGCCGCAAAAAGCCGCAATCTGTTCGATAAGGGTTATATCGATATGCTTTTCGATGCGCCCAAAGACCATATCACACCGCTTAGAGGCTCAAAGCTCTGGCAGATTACATTGCTGGAATACTGGCTTCAGGAACAGGGCTTGTAGCTTTTCACCCATCCATGAAAGTGGCGCAAATCCTATGAAATTTGTTATTTGCGGCCAACATGGTATATATGTAGGCACCTTGTCCAAAAAAACATAAAGGC
Source organism: Alphaproteobacteria bacterium (assembly GCA_046541095.1). GTDB lineage: Bacteria > Pseudomonadota > Alphaproteobacteria > Micavibrionales > Micavibrionaceae > UBA2638. The sequence goes on along the minus strand of JBKHDZ010000006.1, from coordinate 15,027 downwards.
AATACATGATGTCGGAAACAGTGAAAATGAGTGAAAAAGAAATTTACGATCCTGAAAATTCCCCGAGTTTAAAAAGCTGGGGAGAGCCTGCCGAGCTTCCGAAAAAAGATGTGGCCATCGAATGCGGCTGGGGGCGTTTGTTATTCGCCCATACTTTTAAAAGCAACGAGAAAATCGCGCAAGTCATGCAAAAAGAGGCTGATAACGCCCGCGATCTGGCGCTGTATATTCGCGATCCGCAAGTGGTGGTGGCCAAAGCACCGCAGGAATTATTTATTGACCCCTCTTTTACGTTCCGCCTTGTTTTGGAGCATTATGATCCCATTCAGCAGGACAACAAGAATTTCACCATTCGCCCCATCAATACCGATGATGATATCGAATGCATCAACCGCATTTATCAAATCCATAAAATGGTGCCGATTGATCCTGCCTTCCTGCAAGAAACTTACAAAGGCCGTTTTATCAAATACTGGGTTGCCGAAGATGGGGCAACGAATGATATTCTGGGCGTCTGTATGACGATTGATCACAAGCTGGCTTTTGATGATCCTGAAAATGGTTCGAGCCTGTGGTCTGTGGCTGTCGATCCACAAGCCAAGCACCCGCGGGTCGGCCTTAATCTGGTGCAACATGCCGCCCAATATTATAAAGAACAAGGGCGCTCTTTCCTTGATTTATCGGTTATGCACGAAAACGAACAAGCGATTGATCTGTATAAAAAACTCGGCTTTGTGCAAATTCCCGTGTTTTGCATCAAAAACAAAAATGTAATCAACGAAAAATTATTCTCCGGCCCCGATACCGAAGAAGGCCTCAATCCTTATGCAATGCTGATAATCAACGAGGCCAAAAAGCGCGGCATCCGCGTGGATGTTCTGGATGCGGTCGATAATTATTTCCGCCTGTCCTATGGCGGCTCCAGCGTTGTATGCCGTGAATCTTTAACCGAGCATACCTCCTCCATTGCTATGAGTAGATGCAGTGATAAAAAGACAACCATCCGCCTTTTAAAAGAAGCGGGATTAAAGGTGCCTGATCAACATATTGCCTCCACCCCTTTGGAAAATCAGGCTTTTTTGAAAAAGCACGGCTCTATTGTTGTGAAGCCCACCGTAGGGGAACAAGGCGCAGGAATTACGGTCGATGTCCGCACCAAGAACGAGCTGGCCACAGCCATTTCCTATGCGGGTCAAGTCAACCCCGAAGTCTTGCTCGAACAAATGGTCAAGGGCGAAGACCTCCGCATTATCGTAATCAATTATAAAGTCGTCGCCGCAGCCATTCGCAGACCCCCTTGCGTGATAGGCGATGGCGAACACACCATTATGGATCTGGTCAAAAAACAAAGCCGCAGGCGCGAACAAGCCACGCAGGGCGAGAGTAAAATCCCGGTCGATGAGGAATTGAAAAGAACCGTTCATAATGCCGGATACGGCCTGGATGATATTTTGCCCGCGGGCGTGGAATTGCAAGTGCGCAAGGCCGCCAATTTGCATGTGGGCGGAACCATCCATGATGTTACCGATCAACTTCACCCTGAACTAATAACAGCCGCGCAGGAAGCGGCCAAAGTGTTAAACATCCCTGTAACGGGCCTTGATTTTATTGTTCCCTCCCCCGATCAAAATGACTATGTGATTATCGAAGCCAATGAACGCCCGGGTCTGGCCAATCACGAACCTCAACCCACCGCCGAGCGCTTCATAGATTTTCTTTTCCCCCAAACCGTCATCCAGGACAAATAAACAAAAACGCATAATGACTATCAAAATTGATAAAAAATATTTACAGGAAATTCTGATCAAACTTCTGGACATCCCGAGCCCGACAGGCTTTACCGATCAGATTGTGCATTTTGTCGGCGAGGAACTGGAAAAGCTGGGCGTGGATTTCGAATTAACGCGTAGAGGCGCTATTCGCGCAACCTTGCGGGGCAAACAGGAAACGCCCGACCGTGCGACCGTCACTCATCTGGATACGCTGGGCGCTATGGTGCGTGAATTAAAAGAAAACGGCCGCTTGTCTATCGTGTCGATTGGTAACTGGTCGGCGCGCTTTGCCGAAGGGTGCCGCGTGACAATTTTCACCGATCACCACACTTATCGCGGCACGATCCTACCCTTAAAAGCCTCCGGCCATGTTTATAACGAGGAAGTGGATACCCAGCCCGTTTGCTGGGATAATCTTGAAATCCGTATTGATGAAAAATTAAAAGACAAAAGCGATTTAGAAAAACTGGGCTTTAATATCGGGGATTATGTGGCTGTTGATACCAATCCCGAAATCACCGAAAGCGGTTATATCAAATCGCGCCATCTGGATAACAAGGCGGGCGTAGCCTGCCAGTTGACGGCCATAAAAGCGCTAAAAGACATGGGCGCGGAATTACCTGTGGACTGTCATCCGCTCTTTACAATCTCCGAAGAAGAAGGCACGGGTGCCTCTTCCGTCTTGCATCAGGATGTATCCTCTATGGTGGCGATTGATAATTCGACCGTTGCCATGGGCCAGAATTCCGAAGAGGACAAGGTTATCATCGCCATGCGCGATCAGGGCGGCATTTATGATTATCACCTCACACACAAGCTAATCGAGATTTGCGAAGATGAACAAATCCCCTATGTGCGCGATATATTTCGCCATTATAAATCTGACGCCTCCTCGGCGCTATCGGCCGGAAATGATATTCGCACGGCGCTGATTTGTTTCGGGTTGGATGCCTCGCATGGCTATGAGCGCACGCATATAGATTCATTGATTTCTTTAACGCATTTGATCTGCGCTTATATGCTGAGCGAAACCGAAATCATGCGCGATAAAGCCCCGCTAGGCCCATTGGAGGGCTTTCCCGCAGCAAATTATCGAAGACGATGACTAACGCTTAATCAAGAAAGGCTGTCTAAAAACCGCCGCGCATCTTCTTTGATGGCCTGCTTTTTATCAGCCTCCATTTTATTGACATAGCGATAAGCATGGTTCAGGCGCGGATTACCCTTTAATTTATCTTCATGGCGCAAGAAAAAATCCCAATATAAATAATTAAAAGGGCAGGCTTCAGCGCCATTTTTCTTTGTTACTTTATATGAACAATTTTTGCAGTAATCCGACATGCGGTTGATATAGGCCCCGCCCGCGGCATAAGGTTTGCTGCCCAGAAACCCGCCATCGGCAAATAAAATCATGCCGCTGACATTGGGCAACTCGACCCATTCATAAGAATCGGCATAGACAATCAAATACCATTCATTTACCTCTTCGGGGTTCAGCCCTGCAATCAGGGCGAAATTGCCCAGAACCATCAAGCGCTGGATATGATGGGCGTAGGCATTTTCTTTTGTTTCCAAAACGCATTGGCGCAGGCAATTCATTTTTGTTTGCCCATCCCAATAAAATTGCGGCAGTTTTCTTTTGGCCTGCAAATAATTCTCTTGCGCATAATCCGGCATTTTCAACCAGTAAATACCGCGCACATATTCGCGCCAGCCGATAATCTGGCGGATAAATCCTTCGGCAGCATTCAGCGGTACAGATCCGTCCTTATAGGCTTGCTCGGCCTTTTGCACAACTTCCAGCGGGTTCAGCAAGCCGCAATTCAGGTAAAAACTGAGATGCGCATGAAACATCCACGGCTCGCCCTGCACCATCGCGTCCTGATAATCGCCGAATGTGGGCAGGCGCTCATCAATAAATTTATTAAGAGCGTATAGCGCCTGCTCTCTTGTCACGGCGAAATAAAACGGCTCCAAATCGCCAAAATGATCGCCGAATTTTTCGGAAACAAGGGTTATACATTCCTGCGTGATATCATCAATATTTGCGCTATAGGGAGCTGGAATCTGCAAGCCCTCTTTAGGAGGTTTTCGATTTTCATTATCATAATTCCACTCCCCGCCTTCGGGCTTATCGCCATCCATCAAAATATCGTATTTGCGGCGCATCTCGCGGTAGAAAAATTCCATGCGCAAGGATTTGCGCCCTTCCGCCCATTCGCTAAATTCATAAGGCGTGCATAAAAAACGCTCATCTTCGCGAATATCCAAAGGAATGCCCGTTTTCTTTTCCCAGCCTTTCATATCCTGTAAAACGCGATATTCCCCGGGCATGGTCACAATAATTTGCTGCGGCTTGTGATGCGCGCAAAACCTTTTTACTTCTCCGAAAAATGATCCTGCATTATCTTTGTCATCCAGCTTTGTATAGCGTATGGTACACCCGCGCTCTTTGATATCTTGCGCGAAATGCCGCATGGCCGAAAACAAAAAGGCGATTTTCTTTTTATGGTGGCGCACATAAGTCGCTTCCTCCATCACCTCGCACATGAGGATATGGTCTTGCGCGGGATCAAAATCCTGCAACGCGCTAATATCACGGGAGAGTTGATCCCCCAAAATGAGGACAAGATTTCTCACGGCTGGATTTCTTCCCCATCCCACGCAAAGCATTTCCCGCTTTCTTCCGGGCTGGTCTTGTCAATCACCCTCAAAAGATACTCTGCCGATTGTTCGGGCGTAAAAATATCGTGGGATACATTGCCCTGAAAGGGCTTGGAAAGCGGTGTATCCACCGTGCCGGGGTGAAGCCCCATTATGACAGCGTGCTTATAGCGCCGCGCGGTTTCAATCGCCGCATTTTTTAAAACCATATTGAGCGCAGATTTGGACGCGCGGTAGGAATACCACCCGCCAATACGGTTATCCGATATACTGCCCACGCGCGCGGATAACGCCGCAAAAACGCTGCGTTCATTTTTTGGAATAAGCGGCAGGAAATGTTTGGCCACCAGCGCGGGGCCGAATGTATTAACCGCATAACAGCGCTGCATGGCATCCATATCCAGATCTCTTAAAGATTTCTCTGGCAAATTATTACCCGCATGCAACATGCCGCTGGCCACGATAATGAGATTCAGCCCCCCCGCTTCGTCCTTACATTGCGCGGCGGCGCTCTCAATGCTGGCTTCATCGGTTAAATCAAGAAAGCCCTTTGTCACGCGGAAATTATCAAATTCCATCTTGCTGCGCGAGAAGGCAAAAATTTTCTCGATATTATCTTGCTGGCTTAAGGATTTCACAAAAGCCTGACCGATACCGCCGCTTGCGCCGATAACAGCCGCCCTGACCGGCGCATCAAAATTTTGCAAAATATCACTCATGAACGCATCTTTCGGGCAATGGCGAAATATAGACCATGCGGTAAAATGCGTAGCAGCTTCATAATAAAGGTAAAGCGTTTGGGAAAATGGATTTCAAAGCTGCGTGAGCATAGCCCTTTGCGAATGGCCTTGGCCGCATCCTCGGCTTCGATAATCATCGGCATCGGGAAATCATTTTTATCGGTGAGCGGCGTTTTCACAAAGCCGGGGCATATGACTTTGACATCAATATTTTTGCTCTCCAGATCAATTTTCAGGCTTTCGGCCAGATTAATCAGCGCGGCCTTGGTGGCGCAGTAAGGCTGGCCTGTGGGAAGACCGCGATACCCCGCCACAGAGGCGCATAAGACAATCTGTCCTTGCCCCTGTTTTTCATATTGGCTCTGCACCACATCAACCAGATTAAAAGCGCCCATAACATTGACATCTATTGCGTTTTGAATAAAAGAAAGCGGCTTTTTCGCGCCGTCATGGGGCTTATATATAGCCGCCAGAAAAATGGCGCTATCAATGCGCGGGGCTGTTTGCAAAATGGTACCCTGCGCCTTTTCAATCTCCTTGGCATCAGATACATCCAGCGGGGCAATCATATGCCCTTCTCCCGGTAAGGCGGCGGCGAGTTCTTCCAGCTTTTCCTTGCGGCGCGCCGAGATGATCAAATGCGCGCCATTGGCGGCCAGTTCTTTGGCCAAGGCCGCGCCAATACCGCTGCTCGCGCCGATAATCCAGATATATTTTCCGTTTACGTCTTTCATGGCTATCCCCTTTTTCACCTCCATCAATGTAGAGTAAGCCTTCTAAAGGGCAATGGAAAAAACTTTTCGCACTTTATAAGTTTTCCGTGTAAAGATGAATTCATGCGCATACTTGTTGTAGAAGATGATAAAGACGTATCGGCCTATATTGCCAAAGGCATGAAAGAAGCCGGGCATACGGTGGATACTGCCGATAACGGCAAGGACGGTTTATTTCTGGTAACGACCGAGGACTACGACGCCGTTATCATAGATCGCATGTTACCTGAGCTTGACGGGCTGACCCTTATTAAAACCATGCGCGGCGCAGGAAATAAAACACCTGCCCTTATTTTAAGTGCTTTGGGAGAAATAGACGACCGCGTGCAAGGGCTGCGTTCAGGCGGGGATGATTATCTGGTCAAGCCCTTTGCCTTTGCAGAATTGCTGGCCCGCATCGAGGTTCTAAGCCGCAGGCAGGATAATGCACAACCCTCTTCGGATTCGGTGCTAAAGGCGGCAGATCTAAGCCTTGATTTACTTTCCAGAAAAGTCAGACGTGGCGGAAAAGAGATAGATATTCAAACCACAGAATTTCGGCTATTGGAATACATGCTGCGCCATAAAGGACAGGTTGTAACACGCACCATGTTATTGGAACATGTCTGGGATTATCATTTTGATCCGCAAACCAACGTCATTGATGTACATATCAGCCGCTTGCGGAGCAAGATCGACAAGGATTTCAAAAAGAAAATAATAAGGACAGTGCGCGGTGCCGGATATATTATCGAAGAATGAAAACCGCCGCTATGTGAAAAGCTCCAGCTTTATTATGGCGCTTTTATTTACGATCCTGTGCGGACTGGCGGCACTAAGTTTCGGGTATTTTATCACCTACTTTACCAAGGGGCATTTCGTGCATTCCACGCGCGCCGTTCTGGATGCCGAATATAGATATATTCAATCTGTTGGCTTGGAAAATCTGCCCGAAAATGACCAGCTTTACATTCCGTTGGATGAAGATGGCAGCTTGCCCGATTATATCCCTGACAACATTTCGCCGCTTGTCGAAGGCATTATTGTATTTGAGCATCCACCCGATAACAAAAAATATGCGGCCAAAATTTTCACAAGCGATAATGATCAAAAAATCCTGATCGGCACGGATATTGACGAAATTTCCGAACAATTCCGCTTCATGCAATGGCTTGGCATTGCCAGCATTATCTTTGTGATGATCGTTGTTTTTGTCAGCTATCTGATCAGCATTTTCGTGGTCAAAGGCACCAACAATATTGCCGATACGGCCCGCGATATCATGCAAACAGGTGATTTATCGCGCCGCCTGTCCATTCACCACCGCTGGGATGATCTAAGCAATATGGCCTATACCTTGAACATGCTCTTGGACCGCATCGAAGAATTGATGCAAGGCGTGCGGCAGGTATCGGACAATATCGCCCATGATTTGCGCACGCCCTTAACGCGCTTGCGCGGCCAGATCGAAACTTTAAAAGACGGACCGGACAAAGAAAAAATTTTAGAAGAAGCCGATCACCTTTTGAATACCTTCAATGCCTTGCTCAGAATTTCACGCATCGAGGCCGAAAAACAAAAAAGCCAGTTTAAAGATCTTGATTTGAAGGCCCTTTTATCGGACGTGCTTGAGTTTTATGCGCCCTTGATGGAGGATAAAAATATCACCCATCACGCTGATCTGTGTGATTTCAGCCTTTCCGGCGATAAAGACTTACTGTTTCAGGCTTATGCCAATCTTTTGGATAATGCGGTCAAATTCACACCTGCAGAAGGCCACATATCCCTTGAAATGCGCGCCCGTAATAAGCATATCGAAATATCCGTTACCAATAGCGGCGAAGGCATTAAAGACGGCGAGGAGCAAAAAATATTCAACCGCTTTTATAGAAGCGATCAAAGCCGCAATTCCGCAGGCACCGGGCTGGGGCTTTCCCTCGTACAGGCCGCCATTGAGCTGCATGGAGGAAGAGTCCGCGCAGACAATATTGAAAACGGCTTCCGGATTATTACGATTTTGTAATGTTCCGGCCATAGATTTGTAAGTCAAAGCCCGCCATAATAAAACCATGAAAATTGCAATTATCGGTTCCGGCATTTCCGGCCTCGGCGCGGGCTATCTTTTATCTCCGCATTACGAGATTACGCTTTACGAAAAAAACAAAAGAATAGGCGGCCATAGCCGCACGATTGATGTGTCGGCAAGCGGCGGCGATACCATGCCCGTGGATACTGGTTTTATTGTTTTTAACAACTGGAATTACCCGAATTTGATGGGGCTGTTCAAAATTCTGGATGTGCCCTACGAGAAAAGCAACATGTCCTTTGGCGTCAGCATAGACAATGGCTGGCTGGAATATTCATCCGATGGCCTGTTTGCCCAGAAAAAGAATTTTATACGCCCGGCCTATTACGGCATGCTGGCCAATGTTTTACGCTTTAATAAAGAAGCGCCCGCCTATATTGAAAAGGACGATACCATTACCTTGCAGCAATGCCTGGATGATTTGGGCATGGGTGAATGGTTTCGCCGCTATTACCTGCTGGCTATGGGGGCGGCGATATGGAGCTGCCCTGTTGAAACAATTATGCGCTTTCCGGCCAAAACATTCTTACAGTTCTTTAAAAATCACGGGCTTTTGAGCGTTAATAACCGCCCGCAATGGTACACAGTAACGGGTGGAAGCCGTGAATATGTATCGCGCCTGACAAAAAGTTATGCCGATAAAATCAGAGCGGATTGCGGGGCGCAGAAAGTTTTTAAAAAAGCGGGAAAATGGGTTGTGGCCGACACGCAAGGCCAGCACAATATGTTCGATCAGGTTATTTTTGCCTGTCACGCCGATGAAGCCATGGTCTTACTGGATAATCCGTCCGAATATAAAAAGATTATCGGCCGTTTCGATTATCAGGAAAATTCGATTATCGTGCATAAAGATACCAGCTTTATGCCGCGCCGCAGACAATGCTGGGCGAGCTGGGTTTATCTTTCTGAAGGGCGTGAGGATAAAAAAACTTGCGTATCGCTGACATACTGGATGAATAATCTGCAAAATCTTGATAAGGACAACCCTGTTTTTGTAACTTTGAACCCGGGGCGCAGACCGCAAGAAGATTTGATACTGGATGAACATAAATTCACCCATCCTATTTTCGATCAAAAGGCCATTCAGGCGCAAAAGAACATTGCAGACATCCAAGGAAAAGACGGGCTTTGGTTTTGCGGGGCCTATCAACGCTACGGCTTTCACGAGGACGGGCTTTTAAGCGCGGTGAACATTGCCAAAGCCATGAAGATTGATATTCCATGGAAATAAACACGCCGCACATATTTTTTGGAAAGGTGATGCACGGACGCTTATTTCCGAAGAAAAATGTTTTCTCTTATGGCATGTATTACCTTCATTTCCCCCTAAGCATGCGCGAAAATTTGCCGCTGGCCTACAACCGCTTCGCTCCGCTCAGCTTTTACGGGCGCGATCACGGCCTGCGCGATGGAAGCGATCTGGAAAGCTGGGCACGCGGTATTCTGATGCAATATGGGGGCGAAAATTCCAATGACTGGACTATCACCTTGATGTGCATGCCGCGCGTTTTCGGCTATGTTTTTAACCCGGTCAGTTTTTGGCTATGCCGTGATAAAGAGGATAACTTACGCGCAGTTTTGTGCGAGGTGCATAACACTTTCGGCGAAGATCATACCTATATCTGCATGAAGGAGGATCAAAGCGCCATTACCCACCGCGATGTTTTACAGGGTGAAAAACTTTTCCACGTATCGCCGTTTTTAGAGCGCGAAGGGCATTACACGTTCAAATTCGATTGCCGTGAAAAAACCTTTAAAGTCTGGATCGATTTTTATGATGCCAAGGGCGATAAAAAACTTGTCACATCGCTGATCGGCCATTTAGAGCCAATGAATAAAGCCACATTAAGAAAAGCGTTTTGGGGGTATCCGCTAATCACATTCAAGGCCATTGCCCTCATTCACTGGCAAGCGCTCAAACTTGTCTCTAAAGGGATCAAATATATTTCGCGCCCGAAACAAAAGCCTGAAAAAACCAGCCGCGCGGATGACGCCAAGCCCAACATTACAAAAATTTAATTTGCCCGTAAGGATAAAGACAGCCAAATCCAGATAGTATAAATGATATGTTGACACAACTCACCTATGATAAATTATTTTCACGCCTTGAAGGCATGGAATGTGGAAATCTTACCATTTCCACACCTGATGGAAAAACGCGCTCTTTTACCGGAAAGCAAAAGGGCGAGAACGCACGCATTGATATTCACGACTGGAGCGTCCTGCCCAATATGGTTCGTAAAGGCGATATCGGTTTTGCCGAAGATTACCGCGCCGGAAAATGGGATACAGATAATCTGCCTGCGCTCACAATTTTGGGGCTGGAAAACCGCAAAGCCATGGATAACCTTGTGACAGGGAGCAAGTTATCGCGCACGATTTCCATGCTTTCTTACCTTCTGCGCGTTAATTCCCTGAAAGGCAGCAAGAAAAATATTCACGCCCATTACGATATCGGCAACGAGTTTTATAAACTCTGGCTGGACCCGACCATGACTTATTCCGCCGCAATCTATAAAAACGGTGATGAAGATTTGGTGAATGCCCAACATAATAAATATGACCGCATTGTTGATTGTCTTGGTAATAATTCAGGCAATTTGCTGGAAGTCGGGTGCGGCTGGGGCGGTTTTGCCGAGCGCGCCAATCAAAAAGGCGATTTTGATATTAAAGGCATTACTTTATCCGAAGAACAACACGAATACGCTTCCCAAAGGCTTGGCCGCGATGCAAAAATTGCGCTGGAAGATTACCGCCATCAAGAGGGGCGCTATAACAATATTGTTTCTATTGAAATGTTCGAAGCCGTGGGCGAGCGGTACTGGCCTGTATATTTTCAAAAACTGGGCGGCTTGCTGAACAATAAAGGCAAGGCTGTTATCCAGACCATTACGATGAATGAAGCCGATTTCCCGCGCTATCGTAAAGGCGGTGATTTTATCCGCAGTTATATATTCCCGGGCGGCATGCTTCCCTCCCCGTCTAAATTCAAGGAACAGGCCGATAAGGCAGGATTGCGCAGCGGCAATGAATTTTTCTTCGGGCAGGATTACGCCAAAACTCTGGAAGTCTGGCTGGAGAACTTTGAAAACAACCACGATAAAATCAAGGCCATGGGCTTTGATGACGGTTTTATAAGGCTCTGGCGCTTTTATCTGGCGGGCTGTATTGCCGGATTTAGAACAGGGCGCACCGATGTTATGCAAGTGGAGCTTTCCCATGCCTAAAACACGCGTTAAAAAAATTGTCCGTACAACCTGCGCGCTGGCCGTTCTGGGCATTACTCCCGCCTATGCGATGGAAAAAATCACGACCTTTGTACCCAATGCCCAAAAAGTGGGCGAAGGCCGCCTCACCTATTTATTCTGGGATGTCTATGATGCCGCGCTTTTTGCTCCAGACGGGCAATGGAACAGTGATCAGCCTTTTGCCCTCAAGCTCTCTTACTTGCGCGACATTACAGGCGAAAAGATTGCCGACCGCTCGATCGAGGAAATGCGCAATCAGGGCTTTAATGATGAAGTCAAGCTGGCCACATGGCATACGCAAATGCGCGATATTTTCCCCGATGTTGGTAAAGGAACAAGCCTGACTGGGGTATATACATCAGATGGCGCGGCTGTCTTTTATTATAACAATGAAGAATCCGGGCGCATTAACGATGCGGAATTCAGCGCGCTGTTTTTTAATATCTGGCTTTCGCCCGATACAAGCGCGCCTGATTTAAGACGAAAGCTTTTGGGTAGAGGCGCATGAGCCATAGCCCCCCCAAGCGCCGCGAACTATTCCAATACAGTTTTATTGCTATGCCGCTGGCTTTTGCCAGCCTTCCTTTATACATCCATGCGCCCGATTTTTATGCGCGCGAATTCGGGCTTGGCATTGGTTTAATTGGCGTGATTTTAATCCTGATAAGGCTTTTCGATGCGTTTCAAGACCCTGTCATCGGCTATCTTTCGGATAAATATGCAAAAAAACGCTATAGCATGATGAGTATAGGCGCGGCGATGTTAACAGCCGGTATTGGCGCGGTTTTCATCGGCCCCTCATGGGAAATATATCCCGCCCTTTGGTTTGCGCTCTCCATGATACTGGCCACGACAGGCTTTAGCATTATGGCGATCAATTTGAATATGATCGGCGGCTTTTGGCAGGATGATAAAAACCAGCGCACGCGCATTTCGGGCTGGCGCGAAGCCTTTATGCTTTGCGGCCTTTTAATTGCGTCCATCCTTCCGGCCGCGCTTGAAACCATGTATTCGCCCCAGCAGGCTTATATAGCCCTGTTCTTCGTTTTTGCAGGCATGATGGCAATCGGCTTTGCGCTTTTTTCCCGCTTTATGATACGAACCCTGCAAGATCACGCCATGAACAAAGGCGATGTGAATAGCGGTTTTGCCTTTCTCTCGATTTTAATGGGGCCGCAAAAAAGGTTTTATTTCATCTGTTTTCTCACCCATATCGCGGCCTCGATTCCTGCCGTTCTGGTCTTGTTTTTTATCCGCGATTATCTGGGGGCCGAAGAATTTTCCGGCGCGTTTTTATTTTTGTATTTTATATCCGGCGAGGTCTTCATGCAGGGCTGGATAAAACTCTCTGAAAAAATCGGCAAGGAAAAGGCATGGTTTTATTCCATGCTTTTGGCAGTCGCCACCTTTGTCTGGGCGTTTTTCCTGCAAAGCGGGGATATTTACATGTATGGCATCATCTGCGTTTTATCAGGCATTGCCCTGGGCGCGGACTTGGCTCTGCCGCCCGCAATACTGGCCGATAAAATCAGCGCGCAAAAAACAAAAAGCGAAGCTACCCAGCATTATGCCCTTTTGGCGGTTATCCCGAAAACAGCTATCGCGCTGGCCAGCGGAATTGCCTTTATCACACTTGATATTCTGGGCTTTGAAGCCGCGCAGGATAATACCGAGCAAGCGCTTTTCGGCCTGATCGCCTTATATGCGCTCATTCCCTGTTTTATTAAACTCGCCGCCGCTTTTATTTTGTGGCGCACATTTCACAACAAAGGAGATACCAATGCGATCAACACTAAAAGGATGGATATTCATGGGCATCATGACAATTCTTAGCGCCTGTAGCGGCCCAAGCCTTGAACATTATGAAGGAGCCGAGCCAAAATTCGATTTACAAACCTATTTCACGGGACCGATCAAAGCCTGGGGGATTGTACAGGATCGCAAAGGCAATATCACACGCCGCTTTGATGTTGATCTTGTTGGCTCGTGGGAGGGTGATACAGGAACACTGGAAGAAGAATTTCGCTATTATGATGGCAAAACCGATCACCGCACATGGACAATCACGAAAATTTCCGATGAACGCTACGAAGGGACAGCGGGCGATATCCTCGGTAAGGCCAGTGGACAGGTCGAGGGCAATGCCATGCGCTGGGCCTATCAAATGGATCTGGATGTCGGTGATAAAACCTACCGCATTACTTTTGATGACTGGATGTTTTTAATGAATGACGGGATTTTGATTAACCGCTCTTATCTTAAGAAATTCGGCATTACTGTGGCCGAGCTGACATTATTCATGCAAAAGCAGGATGAAAAATAGAAATTCTTTTTATGCGTTAAAATGCTATGCTTTTAAACGATGAAAGAATCTCTTTTAACCGATGTATTTTGGCATGCAGGCCTTTTTCTGGGCCTGTCTGCGCTTATTATCCCGGTTCTGCGCTATTTTAAAATTCCGATTGCGCTGGGCTATCTTTTAACGGGTATTGCCATCGGCCCTTACGGGCTGGGCGCGCTGGCGGATGAATATGAATCTTTGCAGGCCTTCAGCCTTCAAGACACTTTGCATGTAAAAATTCTGGCAGAGCTGGGGATCGTCCTTCTTTTATTTGTCATTGGTCTAGAGCTAACGCCGCGCAGGCTTTGGCAAATGCGTAGCCTTGTTTTCGGGCTTGGCGGGGCGCAAGTCGGGGCGAGCGCGCTTATCATCGGTACGATTGCATTTTTGTGGGGCAATAATTTCGAAGTATCCCTGTTGCTGGGCTTAAGCCTTGCCTTGTCCTCTACTGCTATCGTTATTCAATGGTTGCATGAACAAAAACTCTTTGTCACGCAAGCCGGTCGCTCAAGCTTTAGCATCCTGCTTTTTCAGGATATGGCTGTTATTCCGATCCTGCTCCTTCTCACCATCTTGAGCGCCGATACGCAAGATAATCTTGCGCAATTTGTATCTATATCCTTGGTGAAAATGGTGGCAACCGTGCTTGTCATTTATTTTGCCGGTAAATTTGTTCTTAAGCCTGTTTTCTTATTTGCAAATAGACACGGCGGCTCGGAAGTCTTTATGGCGCTCAGCCTGCTGACAATCGTGGTAAGCGCGTCTATCGCCTCCATGGCCGGATTGTCCATGGCGCTCGGGGCTTTCATTGCCGGCCTGCTTCTGGCCGATACGGAATACAGACACGAGATATCCTCGCTTGTTGTGCCCTTCAAAAGCATGCTTTTAGGCATTTTCTTTTTATCCTTCGGCATGGGCATAAATATGAGTTTTATCGCCGAAAAGCCTTTCTGGCTATTCTCTTCGGTGTTGGGATTAATGGCCATCAAAGCCGCCATTATATTCGTATTATGCAAGGCATGGAAACTCACAACTTCCGTATCGCTGGAAAGTGCTATTTTGCTAGCGCAGGCGGGGGAATTCGGTCTTCTGGTGGTTGGAAGCGCCCTTACCTTTGGCCTGATGGATGAAAATGTCGGCCAGTTCATGCTCATCAATGTCGGCATTACAATGCTTTTAACACCCCTTCTTGCGCCGTTATCGCGCAAAATCGGCGAATATGCAGAGATGAATATGGATCATCAGAAAGTCGCACCTGACAAAAACGAGGGCGAGCTTAAAAATCATATTGTTATATTCGGCTATGGGCGCATTGGGCGCTATATTGCCGATCATCTGTGCCGCGAGGGGATGCAAATTACAGGTTTTGATAAAAATGCGACCCATGTTCACACCGCCCGCATGCAAAACCATCCTATTCATCT
>JBKHDZ010000005.1:0-27751 GCA_046541095.1 Alphaproteobacteria bacterium | reverse complement strand
TCGCATACAGGCCGAAGAGCTTGCGGATCGGCATCAGCGCGGCGCGCTCGGGCTCGGCACTGGAAGCAAGCGTTGTGGAATCCTCTTGCGGAACCGGTTCAGCGGGAATTTGCGAAATCGGGGCGTCAGGGCTTTGCGGATTTAAACAGCTTTCAAATGCGTGCACGGCATTGGCAAAGCCTGTCATAAAAAAGCGGAATTCATTGTCATCCACATTAATATCCATGGCATTGGCCTGCTTCAAAGAAGAAAACACGGCATCGTGGCCGCTCATATTCACTGCCAGAACATCGGGCGAGAATGCCATGGCGGGCAAGGATGCGCTGGTCTGGCCGGGCAAGGTCAGAGAAAAGGTTTTTTCCTGCCCCGCGGCAAAGGCATCTTGGCGGAAATCAATGCTGAGCGATTGTATATTTCCCTGCGCTCCTTGAAACTGCAGAATATAGCCGTTGTTATATTCATTCATCATCAGGCAAAGTTGCTGCCCGCTGGCGGGGTCTTCAATCTGGGTCATTTCCCAGCTGGATACGGGATAAAAAGAAAGCTCCGGCGCATCATAAGCGTGAGTGTTGGTTACGGCCGCTGTCAGTATCAGAGCGCTTGCCGCCAGTGTAAACATGCCTTGCTTTATTCGTTTCATACCTCTTCCCCTGATAAGCGCGCTTTAAGCCTTTTTAAACGTGCTAGATCTTTAAAATGCTTGCTTGTCGATGTTAGCACCGTGTTATGGGATACACAAATGCTTTATCTCCTGTTATAATTCACTTATGAGCATAGAATCCCTGATAGAACAAATAAAGTCCAAAATCGCAATGGCGCCGCCTATCAACGCGAAAATTAAAATCGATTTCAGCGATCAGGGCTGCATTTTTATCGATGGCACGCAATCTCCGCCCGTTATCAGCGAGGCCGATGAGGATGCGGACACCGTTTTTATTTGCAAAAAAGAAACATTTGAAAAAATATTAAACGGAAGTCAGGACCCGACCATGGCCTATATGATGGGCAAGCTGAAAATCAAAGGCTCGATGGGGCTGGCGATGAAATTAAATTCTATTTTAGAGGATTAAAAAAACCCCGCCATAACGAGCGGGGTTTTCTTTTATATCTTTTATCCGGCTTTAGAATTTGTAATTAAATCCGAAACCGACATAACCGGCATAGGTATCGGTCGCTTCACCCACTAAGCGGAGCGTATTCCCGCCAGCTGTTCTTGTCTGGTCGATTTTCTCATCTTCGATATCCAGATAGGCGGCGGCGAAATCAAAGGACATTTTCTCGTTGTAATCATAGGTCGCCCCAAGCGTGAACCAGTGGCGGTCGCCATCTGGGTTTACGGTGCTGCGCCCCTCGATTGTGGTCGGTGTTTCATCGAATTGATACCCGGCGCGCAAAACCAGCTTATCGCTGTAATCATATTCGACGCCCGCATTGAAATTCCATGTATCCTGATAATTGAAATTCACATCGGCCAGAGGCGCGGTGACAGTGTCGCGCGTTACGGTCAAACGATCAAAATCAGCCCAGTTGAAATAAGAGGCCTGCCCCATTATGCGCCAGTCAGGCGCGATGCTTTGCGTGATGCCGAATGTGGCAATATCGGGCAGGGTAATTTCCGCAAAGGCCGGGAATGCCAGATTATTGGCCTGAAAGACGCCGTTTTCAAACTCGATATTGGTTTCGGAGCGATAATTCACTCCGATTTTTGTGCCTTGCCATGGTTGCATCAGAATACCGAGATTATAGCCAAAGGCCGCATCATCACCGCGCAAACGCACTTCGGAAGGGCTGGCCACACTGCCGACATTTTGTTGTAAATTGCCGCGTGCTTTTTGATAGATCAAACCCGCCCCGACAGAAAGCCAGTCCGTGGCCTGATAGGCGATGGTGGGCGTAATATCAATGGTGCGCAAATCGGTTTTGGACGATACAAAGCGCCCAAAGAAATCGGAATCATATTGATTACCCAAGCCAAAGGGGGAGTTTACGCCAAGGCCAAGCCAAAGGCGGTTATCATTCATGAAAGGCGTTGCGATATAAAGGCTGGGTATTACATTTAAGCCGCCCGGATTGCCGCCATCGCCTGTGGCAAAACCTGCCGCGGCAAGTGCAACATTATTGACGGTTGATCCCTGATCTTCGACATCGGTATGAGTCATCAATCCATTTAAGCCGATATTGATTTGCGCGCCATCCAGATGTGTCATGCCCGCAGGATTAAAAAAGATGGTACTGGCATCACCGGGATTGGAGGCAGAGCCGGCAAAGCCCGAGCCCATATGCGAAATGGATTGCCCTTGAATATAAAAGCCGGCAGCGGTTGCATGTCCGGCCATTCCAAAAACAAGTGCACCGGAGGCGGCGGCCAAAAGCAGTTTATGTTTGATATTCTGTGTCATGGGTCAACTCCTTTGATATCCTTTTAAAAAGGGGTGAAATTTCTTAGGGTTAAGCCTACACGCAAAACGCGCTAAAAGACAGGGGGTCTTTATTGTGCGCCACACAAAAGTATGTAGTGATATTTAAAGTTTGCCTATTATCGTTATTTTGAATCTCCGGTCGCCTGCCTATTGTCATTCCGGCCGACCGTAAGGGAGCGGAGGAATCTTATTTTAAACCATTAGATCCCTCGGCTTCAGTCCGTTTTGCTCGGGATGACGGGAAAAGATTTTTCAAAATTCAGCCCGTCGCTAAAATGCGTTGAATGTCGTTTTGAATATAGGCCGCATCATCTTTCATGCGGTAAATACCAAGCGCTTTGTTATCAGGACCCATAAAATAGATGAAAGAGGAATGATCGACCGTGTATTCGGTCATGGTGTCATCCTGAACTTTGGTGGCAAAAATCTTGTATTTCTTTTTCACATCATCAATTTGCTCTAGCGTGCCCGTCAAACCGATCAGGCGCGGATGAAACATGTCAACATAATCGGCCATGACTGTGGGCGTATCGCGCTCGGGATCCACACTGATAAAAAGCGGCTGGATCTGTGCGGCGATATCAGGCTCCAAAGCGTTCATGACCCTTGTGATTTTCTGCAATTCGGTTGGACAGATGGCGGGGCAATAGGTAAAGCCGAAATATATCAGCTTGTATTGTCCTTCATAATCGGCCTGGCTGACCGTTTGCCCTGTATGATCGGTCAGCGTGAAATCACCGCCAAGGTCAATGCCCGCCATAGACGGCGCGGGCGATTGGGCGCGTTCGCTTTCCTCGGCCATGATTTGCATAAAGGCAATACCGCCGCCAATGGCCAGTCCCAACAGGCACAGGAATAAAGTTCTGATCAATCGTTTTTTGATGTCCATAGCTTTGATGTAGCGCATAGCACGCTTGCGGGCAAGAGTATTTGCGAAGGCCTACGTTAAGAATTTTCAAAAAATACCTTGCGTATTTGAGATTGATAATGTTATGACAAAAAGATGCTGGAAACACTCTTTAATAATGAAGCCGCTCAAAGTGCTTGGAATTTTGCTACGAGCGAAACAATCAAATTTGTATTCTCGGGTGTGTTGGGAGCGAGTGTGTACGGCCTTTATAATCGCTATAAAACCAGGCAGAATTTTAACAAGGCCGTATCGGGCCAGCGCGTATCCCCTGAAATCCAGATGACGCTTTTGCAATGGAAAAAGCATGATAATCCCGATGGCCCCGATTTTTACGATCTTGACAGCACCACCAAGCATATTGATTTGCGTATGATTTTGCCCGAGCAATTTAAAGAAGAATTGCCCAAATATGTGGTCGCGGCTTCCAAAAAGACTACGCCCGAAAGCCCGCTTATTTTCGATCATATTCTGGAGGCTACGCAGGATTATGATACGCTGTTTAAATCCAAAGAACACCGCGAGCAATATGCGAAAAAAGCCGTTAAAATTCTGCAAAGCCAGATCAAATATATGGTGCCGCGGCAATGGTGCGGTGAAGATGTTTTGCAACAAGCCTATGAAGGCGGGGCGGATGCCAAAGAAACTTTTTACAGCGTTTTGGTCCATGAAAAACAAGATGAGTGGGAAGAATTGCGTTTGCTGGTTATTCCCGAAAGTTATCTGGAAGAAGATTTGCCCAAGCCCGATGAAGTCAGGGTAAGAGGCAAGGGCCGCGCTGTAAATGATAATATGCCCGATTTACAACAAACCCATCCCCACACGCAAAGATTGGTGATGTTGCGTTCTATCGTGGATCGGTTGAAAAAAGATTATGATATGCGCGAACAAAGCCTTGTGCGTATTCCCAAACCCATGCACAGGCTGGATAATTTCCCGCACCAGCGCGATGAAACGGCTCCTTCGGCAGTCGATCTTTCCTGAAAATCTTATGCTTGAGTCTGCTTTGAAGATATGCAATTCTGCAGGCTGAATTTAAAAACAAACCTTCGGGGTGCTGGCTCTTTTTTATTGCCTCAGGCGTGTAAACACGCTACGGCCGCCCAGATATAGATTTTATGTATCAGCGTAGATCGCTTGCGATCCTGAGCATTTTAATAAATCTGAGGCATTTTAAAAAAGGTCTGGCTGAGATTATACCCGTTGCCTGTTCGCCATAGCTGGCGACGGTAAAAACCTGATCCAGATAATGCTGGCGGAGGAAATAGGAGAAAATACACATGCCTCATATCATTGTCGAATATACCGACCATCTTACGGTGGATATTCAAAAACTCACTATCGAATTGCATCACGCCTTGACCAAGCAGCCGACAATCAAGGCCGCCGCTATAAAATGCCGCGCTATTCCTGTGAAAGCTACTGTTGTGGGCGAAGGCACGGATCACGACAAGATGATCCATGTGGAATTAAAACTCCTGCCCGGGCGGGAAGATGATTTGCGCAAAGCCATGGCCCAAGCCCTTTATGATACGACCCGCAAAATTGCCAAGGATGAAAATATTTCCATCTCTGTTGAAACCAGCGAATTGCACGAACAAAGCTATACAAAATAATTTAAAACAAAGGAGAACCCATCATGGCCCCGAAAGACGGAATCTGCCCATCAACAACCCACGTAACGCGCGGCCCTTTGCCTGCGTCCAAGAAAGTCTATATCGGCGAGCATAAAGTGCCGATGCGCCAGATTGAACTCACCAACGGGGAAACATTCACCGTCTATGATACCTCCGGCCCCTATACGGATGAAAGCGCGAGTCTCGACATTATGCGCGGGCTTCCCAAAATTCGCCGTGAATGGATAATAGGCAGAGGTGATGTGGAAGAGGTTGAAGGCCGCCGCGTCCAGCCCATTGATAATGGCTATAAAGATGAAGCAGCATTAGAGCGCCGCAAGATCAAACACGAGAAATTCCCCGCCTCCCCCGATAAGCCCTTGCGCGCCAAGGCCGGCAAGAATGTGACGCAAATGCACTATGCGCGTCAGGGCATTATCACGCCCGAAATGGAATATATCGCCGTGCGCGAAAATCAGGCCAGAGAAGAGGTGTATAACCGCGAGCATGGCGGCGAGGGTTTTGGCGCTGTGATGCTCGATTTCATTGACGCCGAACATGTGCGCAAAGAGGTCGCCGAGGGCAGAGCCATTATCCCCGCCAATATCAACCACCCCGAATCCGAGCCGATGATTATCGGGCGCAACTTTTTGGTGAAGATCAATGCCAATATCGGAAACTCCGCCGTCACCTCCTCCATCGGCGAGGAAGTCGATAAAATGGTGTGGGCCACGCGCTGGGGCGCGGATACGATTATGGATCTCTCAACAGGTAAAGACATCCACGACACCCGCGAGTGGATTTTGCGCAATTCGCCCGTGCCGCTTGGAACCGTGCCGATTTATCAGGCGCTGGAAAAAGTGGGCGGCATCGCCGAAGACCTGACATGGGAGATTTACCGCGATACCCTGATCGAGCAGGCCGAGCAGGGCGTGGATTACTTCACCATCCATGCGGGCGTACGTTTGCCGTTTGTGCAGTTCACGGCCGACCGCTTGACAGGCATTGTGTCGCGCGGCGGCTCGATCATGGCGAAATGGTGCATGGCCCATCACCGCGAGAGCTTCCTGTACACCAAATTCGATGAAATCTGCGAGATTATGGCCGCTTATGATGTGTCCTTCTCGCTGGGTGACGGCCTGCGCCCCGGCGCGATCAAAGACGCCAATGACAAGGCGCAATTTGCCGAGTTGAAGACTTTGGGCGAGCTGACCAAAAAGGCCTGGGCGCATGATTGTCAGGTGATGATCGAAGGGCCGGGCCATGTGCCGATGCACCTGATCAAGGAAAACATGGAAAAAGAACTGGCCGAATGCCACGAAGCGCCGTTTTATACGCTGGGGCCGCTGACAACCGATATCGCGCCCGGATACGATCATATCACTTCTGCCATCGGCGCGGCGCAAATCGGCTGGTACGGCACGGCGATGCTGTGCTATGTGACCCCGAAAGAGCATCTGGGCCTGCCCAACCGCGATGATGTGAAAACAGGCGTGATTACGTACAAGATCGCCGCCCATGCCGCTGATCTGGCCAAGGGTCACCCCGGCGCACAAAAGCGCGATGATGCTCTATCGCTGGCGCGTTTCGAATTCCGCTGGAACGATCAGTTCAATCTCTCCCTCGACCCCGATACGGCGCGCAGCATGCACGATGAAACCCTCCCCGCCGAAGGGCATAAGGTGGCCTCATTCTGCTCCATGTGCGGCCCGAAATTCTGCTCCATGAAAATCACGCAAGACGTGCGCGATTTTGTAGCAGAGCAGGAGAAGAAAGAAGAAGAGAAGAAAAAGGACGCGGCCTAAACCACCCGTCATTGCCTCTACTAAAGCTGTCATCCCCGCGGCGCATCGACAGATGCGCTTAAACAGCGGGGATCCAGTAAGCGGCAACGCCTCAATATTTTGAACCACGAAGTTCACGAAGGCGCTTTGCTGACGCAAAGCTACACGAAGAACTTTCCCTTCTGTCGTCATTGCCGGACTTATTCCGGCAATCCAGAACCACCTATACGCGTCATTGCGAGGAAGCCTGCCCCCGGCTTGAACGGGGGTGGCAATCCATTTGCACGCGCACCTTACGCGGATAGTTTCAATGGATCGCCACGCTTCGCTCGCGATGACATGTTTTTTATATGTATCCTCAATGTTCACTTAATGTTTTTGAAATATTGTTGCGTATTTATATGTTCTCTATTTATTCTCATTGTGGCGAAAGCATAAGTATCGCTAACATGGTTTTGACGGAATAAAAAAGCACAGAGGGTTCAGCTCTGGGCTAAATTCCAACCTGCTACTTGTCAGAAGTATCCGCAGGTTCAGAATTGGTTTAACACCATCTCCTAGAGAGTCATAAAACCGAATCAGTGTCAAGGATACTTCTATCAACTTTAAAAAAAGGAGTATGCAAATGGCATATCAAATTACATGTATTAACAAAGAAGATAGATATAATCCTTATGAGAGAATTACTCACTTTGGGTTTTTAACATCGGAAGGCATTATTCGTGTAACTCAACAACAACTTATTGAATATATCCAACAAGGGTATGAATTTGTTGTTTCTAAAGGTGGAAAGACTGCCAAATTAATTTTGGCAAAAAGCCCTTTTAATCATTTGTATGTTAAAACCGAAGCCGATGGTAACGAACCAAATAACTTACTTAGTTTGATGGAATGTTATCACTAGAATTTTAAGGTAGGCCGTTTAAGGCCTACCTTTATTATTTACAATCAGACTTCGTCATTGCGAGGAGTGCGGAGCACGACGTGGCAATCCATTTGCATGCGCACCTTACGCAGATAGTTTCAATGGATCGCCACGCTTCGCAATAACAGGCGCTAAAATGCAGAACCCCCGCCTTTGACGGCGGGGGTTTGTGTTGCGCCGTGACTGAGATTGCTTATCTCTCTTTGCCACGGCGGCCCCTGGTGGGGTCTTAAAGCCTGATGCTATTAAGCAGCGCAGGAGTATATGTATCTTATCACTATTGCTCTTAAAAAAGCATTAAAATTCGTAACTTTGCTTATCTATACAGGTTTCTCGGCCAAATTTGCAAGCCCTAATGCTTGCAAAACGCCATGGCGAATACCTGTTAAATGCGCTTCTTCAATTCTGTATTGATAATATTTTCTTTTGCCGTATTGGTCTTTACCAAGCCTGATTAAATTTAAACGCTCAAAACCAACGGTCATAGGATGGTCACAAATTGCCCAACATGGATTTGTGCCCCATGGATCGGGCAATGGTTTTGATAAAAGCAATTCATAATGATATGGCATCTTATTACGTGGTTTTGTTGAACTTAGCGGAACAATCGTCACTAGATTATTACGCGACTTTAATTTTGGCGATATTGCAACCACTGGCCGGGGCTTAACCATTTCCGGCTCTTTCATGTCCTTTGGATATTTGCAAATGAAAATTTCACCCGCTCTCGGGTGGTATAATATCGTCATTTTAATTATTTTATGTTGCTTTGTTTAATAAGATACGATGCACATAAAACAGAAACAAATCAAGAACAAATTTAATCTTTATTTTAATGAAAAGGCTTCGCCGACACCCCTCAACCCGCTCACGATGACGATAAAACAAAACTTCGTGTCCGTTGTGTCTTTCGGGGTAAAATTTTTCTGCATCAATATCGCAAGCGACTTGAGGCATCCCCCTCATGCATCCTGAAAAACTTTACTAAATAGGAATTTTATCATATTATGGCTTCCATGTATGTTTTGCTTGAAAACAGACATGGTGATTATGTGCGGCGCTTTGTATCTCTCGCCCGCAATAACAAAGATAATCGCGGGCAGACCCCCACCCCCCCGAAAAATCGAAAACGAACTAAAGAACCTGCAGTTTATGTTTAAATATCAATGGTTTATAGGGGGGTTAATGTTCCCTTATTTCTTGCGATTGGCCAATTTTGCCGCGTTCATGGCGTTTATTAAACGTGGCCACGCGGTAGAGATAGGTTCCGATAATCGCGGCGATCACAATATAGCTCACGGGGTCGAGCCATTCTCCGACAAGGGCGTAATTCTGCCCCAACCAGTATCCGCAGGCGCACAAAAACGTACTCCAGAAAACCGTGCCGATTACCGTATAAAGGGCGAAAGAGGCAAAGGGCATTTGCGCAATGCCCGCCGGCACGGAGATATAGGTGCGGATTCCAGGCACAAGGCGGCCGAAAAAAACGGCGGCGCGGCCATGGCGTTTGAACCAGTCATTGGCTTTATCAATATCTTGCGGGCTGAGCGCGGCCCAGCGGCCATGACGCGCGGCCCAGCGTTGCAAGCGTTCCAGCCCGAGTTTCCAGCCGATATAATACCACAAAAACGCGCCGAGACTGGCACCGGCGCTACCGCTGATCACGGCCGCAGTAAACCCCATCTCGCCTTGCGCGGCCAGATATCCAGCCAGCGGCATAATCAGCTCGGAGGGGATGGGCGGGAAAACATTTTCCAAAAGCATCAACAAGAAAATCCCGAGCTGGCCGATGGCCTCGATCATATCGCCAAGGCGTTCAAACATTACACCTCAAGGGACGGGGCTGGGCTCTGGTTATCTTGTCCGTGGCTTTGGACGGTTAGCGATTTCCATTTCTCGCTTTTCCAGCCGTTTAAAACCAGCACGCGGCTATATCCCGGATCGGCAATGGCGTTGGCTCTATCCACACCGATCCCTGAAAATGATCCGTTCATGATTGTTCGTTTTATAGACATGGCGTTCTCCTTGATAAAAACCTGTAATTTCTTGTCACTATGCTTTGCCAACAGATCAGAAAGGAAATTGTTTTTAAAAAAGATGGGTAAAGCGCTAAAAATCGCTCCACAGGGCGCAAAAGTTTTTGAAATCTGCCCTTTACAGCCCATATTGATTACTTCAGGGTGTGTTTCTAACATGCTAACCACAAGAGTAACTGGGCATTGTAATGACTGACAAACTTTACACGATTGCTTTTACCACGCGGAATTTGATTCCGGTCGAAGATATTGCTGATGAAATGCACAGCATCATTGAAAAAGCCTGCAAGAATAACCAAAAGCGCAATATTACAGGAGCGCTGTTATTATCCGAAGGCGTGTTTTTGCATATTCTGGAAGGCGAACATGATGCCTTGTATGAGCTTATGGGCGAGATTAATAAAGATACGCGTCATGATGATGGTCAATTATTGCTTGAAAAACCGATTGCGGAACGCGGGTTTGAAGGCTACCGGATGGAATATTACAATCTGCAGGACCCGAAAAAAATTTCCTTGGAAAGACTGCAGCTTTTATCCAAAGGCATTCAGACAAATAAACTGTATAAAGACCCTGTTATTCTGAAATTTTACAACGCTATTATTCAGTAAAGCGTTTCTTTTGCGGCTTATGACTGGCCGCGTTTAATCTCGGCGCGCAGATCATCGATTTTATTACCTAAAGCGCGGATTTCGGCGCGCAAATCTTCATCTTCTTCTTTCAAATCCTCGCCTTTGACAATGTTAAGCGCATCGACAATTACACCGATGAACAAATTCAAAACCGCAAAGCTGGTAATGACAATAAATGGAATGAAGTAAAGCCATGACCAAGGATAAAACTGCATGGTTTCATTGGCCACATCGGTCCAGTCATCCAATGTCATCAGCTGGAACATCGTGTACATCGAATTGCTGACATCGGCAAAATAATAGCTGAGAATTTCATTGTCACTTTGCCCGAAAAACTGGCTGCCCAAAACGGCAAAAACATAGACAATCACAAATAAAATCCCGATCACTGAAGCCATTCCCGGAATTGCGTGGAACAGCGCGCCGATAACATTGCGCATTTGTGGCACAAGGGTAATCAAACGTAAAAGGCGCAAAATCCGTAGCGAGCGTAAAATAGCGAGTCCGCCGCTATGCGGCATTAAAGATATGGCCACAATAACAAAGTCGAACACATTCCAGCCGACTTTAAAAAACGGCAAGCGGTAAGCGTAGAGTTTGAGGGCGATTTCAACTGTGAAGATAGCCACAACCATATAATCAAACAGATGGAAAAGATCGCCATAACGCTGCATCAGCCCGTCATAGGTTTCCATCCCGATTGTAACCGCATTAATCAAAATCAGGGCAGTAATAAAGCGAATGAAATTTTTATTTTCGACAATGCTTGCCGCTTTGCCGCGCAAACCGGGAAGTGTTTGATGCTGATATTCTAAAGGACGAACCATGATGCCTGAACTTTGTTAAAGAAAGCTATCATAAACCAAGCCTGCATCGATGCAAAGGTTGAAAGTCATACTACGCAAAAAATTGACTTCAAAAGCGCAGGCTGATATGACCTATTCCATAATAGTATAAAACAGGGAATATTCAATTATGACACAATCTTACGGTCTTTTAACTTCCGATTATGCAGGGGCCTTTATCGCCCATGAAAAGCGCGCGGAGAGTTTATGCCGCGCGGCAACTTTGCAAACAATGGATTTAAACGGCAATTCGCCGCGCCCGTTTTTGACGCTAGCCTTTAAAAACGCCGCCGGCTTGTCACAAGAAATATCGGAAAATTTATGTTTCACCCGCCATGATATTCAGCCCTCTTTGGGCAGTTTCGAGCTACATTTGGAGGGGCAGGATTCCATTATTATCGGTTTAAAATCATTGTTCCGGCAAACCGATTTACGCGGCAATCCGGTCATCTCGGATGATATGCAAGAAGCCTTGCTTGATGCGTGCAGTGATTTTCTTGGCCGCGCGGACATGGCGCCCGAGAATTTGTAATATCAGGTCTTCATATTCAGCTTGCGGAAAGCCGGGGAAATCCATGCGATAAGCCCGACCACGGCCAGCGTTCCGCTCCCGCCAATGATGATGGAGGGGACAAGCCCGAAAATACTGGCAAACAGGCCGCTTTGAAACGCGCCGATTTCATTGGAGGATATAATAAACATTGAATTTACGGCTGAAACGCGGCCTTTCATATGTTCAGGCGTTAAAATCTGCGTCATTGTGCCGCGAATAACCATGGAAACGCTATCAAAGGCGCCGCTTAAGGACAGGAATATAACCGCCCAAAGGAAGCTGGTTGAAAGCCCGAAACCAATCATTGACGCGCCAAAACCGGCCACCACCACCAACATTTTGATGGCCGTAATATGCTGCATGGGGAAAACCGCAAACCAGAGCGCGGTTAAAATAGCGCCCAGAGCAGGAGCCGCGCGCAAAAGCCCCAGCCCTTCGGCCCCCACGCCAAGCACCTGATCGGCAAAGGCGGGTAGGATGGCAATCGCCCCGCCAAAAAGAACGGCCAGCATATCCAGTGACATGATCGAGAGCAATGCGCGGTTATGAAGCAGGAAAACCCAGCCCTCCTTGATGCTTTTGAAAGCAGGCGGGCGTATTTCCTCGGGCGGGCGTTTTTTATAATCCACCTTGATGGCAAAGGTTAGAATAACGGCGATAAACATGACTATGAGTGCAAAAAACCATGCCATGCCAACGCCGTAGCCGCCGTAAATCAGGCCGCCCAGCGCAGGGCCGCCGATAAAGGCAATCTGGTGGCCGGCGGTTTGCCAGCTGGTGGCGGCTGAATATTTCTCGCGCGGCACGATCCTCGGAAGTAAGGTAAATGTCGCTGGCATAATAAAACTGCGGATAAAGCCGGACGCAATAATACCGCCAAAAATGGCGACCAGCAGCCATGTATCATCCAGCGCCACAATGCCGCCTGCGAGAATAAACAGAAGCAGAGTATTAATCGCCAAGCCCGCCAGACAAAGGCTGTAAACGCGCCTTGGATGGGAGGTATCGACAAAATGCCCGGCAAAAAGCGCGCAAGTGATGGCGGGAATGGCTTCGGCCAGCCCAGTCAAACCCAGCATCAGCGTACTGCCTGTAATATCATAAACCTGCCAGCCGACGATGACGGCTTGCGCCTGCATCGCCGTTAAGGCCAGCGTGCGGGTTGCCAGCAATATGCGAAAATTTTTGTTTCGAAGAATATCAAAAGAGAGTTTGGCCATAGGCGAGAAAAAATGCGCTTCTTCTTAAATCAAGTCAAGGCGCAAAATTCTGTTCTATAAGCCAGGCAAATGGTTTTCAATGGCTGTGACGAGTTTTGTTGAATCTGGAGAAACTTGTGAGCCGAAACTCTCTATCAAACTGCCATCGGGACCGATCAGATATTTGTGAAAATTCCAGCGCGGCTTGTTGAATATCAACCCGCCAGCGCCCTGCTCAGCCGCCCATTGATAAAATGGGTGCGCGTCTTTGCCGCTGACCGAATATTTTTCGGTCATGGGAAAGCTGACATTGTATTTTTCGGATGCAAAGGATTTAATCTCCTCTTCATTGCCGGGTTCTTGCCCGCCGAAATCATTGCTGGGAACGCCCAGAATAACAAGCCCGCGGTCTTTGTAGCTGTCATAGAGGTTTTGCAAGCCTTCATATTGGCCTGTAAACCCGCATTGGCTGGCCGTATTGACAATCAAAACGACTTTGCCCGCATAATCTTCGAGCAACAAGGGCTGGCCGTTAATGTCAACGAAGGTGAATTGATGGGCACTTCCAGAGGTTTGGGCTTTTGCGTCTTTGCCGGAAAACAATAAAAGGATCACCGCGGTAATCAGAAAAATGCAAATTATTATAGCAAGATATTTCATGGTTTTTTTATTCCTTTAGAATTCATCGTCTTCAAAAGCCATGAGCGTGCCAGCGCCCGCCATTACCATTTTAAAACGCGCATCGGCCTCGGGCAGGACGCGATGCATATAAAAACGCGCCGTTTTGATTTTAGAATCATAAAACGCTGAATCGCCCTCTCCGCTTGCTTTTTTCTCATGGGCGGCTTTTACCATTAAGCACCACATATAGGCCAGAGCCACCAGAGCAAACTGGCGTAAATAATCCGAAGAAGCCGCGCCCGCCTCATCAGGATTTTTCAAACCCTTTTGCGCGATGATGGCGGTGGCTTGCTGGAGCTTTGCAAAAGATTTGAACAAAGGCATCACAAATTCGGCCATATTTTCATCGGCCTGATTGTCCTCAATAAATTGCTGGACGGGATGGAAGAAACGGCGGAGCAAACGCCCATAACCGTGGGCCATTTTGCGCCCCACAAGATCGAGTGCCTGAATTCCGTTTGTGCCCTCGTAGATCTGGGCGATACGCGCATCGCGCACATATTGCTCCATCCCCCATTCGGCGATATAACCATGCCCGCCAAAAACTTGCAGGCATTCATTACCAAGCTCGGTTCCCATATCGGTGAGATAGGCTTTGACAATCGGCGTTAAAAGCGCGACCAGATCATCGGCTTGTTTGCGTGTGTCCGCATCTTCATGTTTTTGGGAAATATCAAGATTAAGCCCCGTCCAGTAGGAAAGGGCGCGGCCACCTTCGGTAATCGCCTTGGCTTTCAAAAGCATGCGGCGCACATCGGGGTGCACGATAATAGGATCGGCCGGTTTATCGGGATATTTAGCACCGCTTAGCGAACGCATTTGAAGGCGGTCTTTGGCATAGGCTAGCGCATTTTGATAGGCGACCTCGCAAATGCCAAGCCCTTGCATGCCAACGCCAAGCCGCGCCGCATTCATCATCACAAACATGGCCTTTAAACCTTTATGCGGCTCTCCCACCAGCTGGCCCCAGGCGTCATCATAATTCATAACGCAAGTCGAATTGGCATGAATGCCCATTTTATGTTCGATAGAACCGCAGCGCACGGCATTGCGCTCGCCGATCGAGCCATCTTCTTTCACCATAAATTTCGGCACCACAAATAAGGAAATCCCTTTCACACCATCGGGCGCGTCTGGCAATTTGGCCAGCACGAGATGTACAATATTTTCGGTGAGATCATGCTCGCCAGCGGAAATAAAGATTTTGGTTCCGGTGATTTTATAGGCGTTATCCTGACCTTTAATCGGCTCGGCTTTGGTTTTAATGAGGCCCAGATCGGTTCCGCAATGCGGCTCTGTCAAATTCATCGTGCCCGACCATGAGCCGTCAATAAGTTTGGGAAGATAAAGTGCTTTTTGTGCATCACTGCCGAAATGATGAATGGCTTCATAGGCCCCTTGCGAAAGGCCGGGATACATACCAAAGCTCATATTGGCCGAGCAGATCATTTCCTGCATCACCGTATTCACCAGCACGGGCATGCCCATGCCGCCATATTCGGGATCACCGCTCAGACCGCACCAGCCGCCTTCGGAAAACATATCATAGGCTTCTTTAAAGCCTTTGGGCGTGTAAACCGCGCCATCATCATAACGGCATCCTTCCTGATCGCCGCTTTGATTTAAGGGGAAGAGAATATCGGCGCAGATTTTGCCGCCTTCTTCGATAATCTGGTCCATCAAATCCGCGCTGGCATCCTCATAACCGGGAAGGCTTGAGAGCTGCTCTGCGTTTAAAACATCGTGCAGTACAAATTTTATATCATCGCTGGGCGGGTTATAGACAGGCATTGGGCGCGCTCCTTTGTTTGATGCAACAAATAATATAGCGCATTTTTGAGAGATTTTGATGGGTAATTTTTATATTCAGGTTAAAGCTCTATGCCCATAAATACATTTGTACTCATGCTCGCGTAAAAGTTGTAATTGTTGTATAGACAATCTACCAAACATTATAGGAGAGGGGACAATGTATTCGATTTTAATTATTGAAGATGAAATACATTTTCAAGGCATTTTAAAAAACGTACTTACCGATGAAGGTTTTATAGTTGATGCGGTTTTTGATGGAGAAGACGGTATTTTGGCGGCAAAAGATAAAAATTACGATTTAATCGTAACAGATATGCATTTGGCAGATATGAACGGCACGGATGTCATCCAAGAAATACTGGATAATAATCCGGCGCAAAAAATTGTTGGAATTTCAGGTGGAAATTTTTTAAGCGGACAAGATATGGGCTTGCTCGAATCCTTACAAAAACAGGGCGTCATTACTGTTTTTAAAAAACCTTTTAATCATGCGGAGTTTGTGAAATCAATTCAGCAGCATTTACAATAAAAATTGTTTTTTCTTCTAACGATCTTCATCAATCATCAATAAAATTTCTTCGGCCACCCGGTCGGCATCCTTTTCTGCGATCTGGCGTTTGGCCTGTTCGACGGCGGATTGCTGTTTTTTTGTCATCATCGCGGCAATTTTATCCAGTGTTTCCTCGCCGATCTCGGCGCGCGCCTTGCGGGCATTGGCCAGCGCTTCTTCACGAACGCGCTGGCTTTTAGCAGATGTGTTTTGATGAACCCCATTACCCTGAAGCCCGTTTTCCGGCTTCTTTTGTTTGTCCGTTTTATTTTTCTTCGACCAAAACATATCTTTTTCCCCTTTGTCCTTATCCAAGGTTCATCAGCTTCTTGATTTATTTGAGTATTCAAGTTCTATGCCAAGAACCTTCTTTAAAGACAAAAATCACTTTGCCAGAAAAAATTTAAGGCAAGGTAAAGAAAGGGTTGCGCAAATCTTAAGATGTTTTGGAAATAGGCTTAACGTTTAAAATAAAGGCGCGCGTGGTTAAATATAAAACGCAGCCATTTAAGATATGCCACATAAAATGTGTGCCGATCGGCAGTGCGGGGCAGAGCGCTTCATCAACCGAGCGAAAGCCGAAAGAGATGAGGAAGGTGAGAGCGCCCGCCAATAGGCCGAATTTCTCGCGGCTGGCTTGTTTAAGGTGATACAGGCCAAAGCCGGTCACAAAAATAAGGGCGGGGGCATATTCCAGCGAGCCGTTCAGCCATTCGCGCGGTAATTGCATGGAGATATACATTGCCACGAAAAACGCGGCCAGTAGCGCGCCCGATTTCCAGCAATTCCAGCCCATGATAAAGCGGGCATATAAAACGATAAAACAGATTTGATAGGCCAGTATGGGCAAAACGTCCATCATCATCGCCCAGAGCTGCGCAAATGTGTGGAACAAGGTGGAGCCTAGTCCCATGGCAAATATCAGGGCAATCAGAAGGCCGGATTTCCAGTCCAGCGTATTTTCGCGGCGCGCCAGTATTAGGGCGAAAAACCCGGCTATAAAAAACGCCGCATTGGTGAGGGCGTTAATCGGCTCGGCCCATAAACCCGGCTCCAATCGCTCGCAATAAATGTCGATATACTGATCCATACGTTAGATTTTAGCACAGATAAGGATGGAGCCAAGGTAGCAATACGCCCGCATCTTTATTTATTTAGAGCTCCAGAGTTTCGGAAAATTCGGAAGAGTTTGTATTCAAATGCAAATTTTCTAATGGCAATTCATCTCCAAACGCTGCGGAGGCCGCTAGAAACGCTGCTGTAATAATTCCTCCTGTGACAATTAAAAAAGGCGTAAGCTTCTTTGAGGCTTTAATTTCATCGAGCATATAATCTTCGATTTCTTGTTCAGAGATAGCATAGGCATATTGAAAGTCTTCTTGTAGGCCTCCTGGCTTTCTTTTGTACCGCGTTAGATGATAAGTTCCTTCTTTTGGTGAATAATGAACACCAAGAGCATAGAAGGGATTTAAGTTATACATGAATTCATCCACCTGCATTTTTGTTCCTGCATCAGGAAGAATTACATTTTTACGTCTCGAATATCGCCCGCCACTTTTCCTGTGCTGATTTACAAATAAAATATCGCATTTTTCTTTTAAGCGCCTTGAGATCTTAACATCATCAGAGCTCAAAACTTCATGTTTAAGATCCGCAATGTTGATGTGTTCATTTTCCGGCGCTTTTTCTCCTCGCTTACGGCGATCAAATTCTTCGTAAAATTTGCCGGGGCTTAGAATACCGCCGACGCGGAAAACTTCTTGTCCGTGGTCTTTGACCACCAATTCGCCGCCTTTAATAAGTGATGAATATTCAACGCGGGCATCTTGCAACGGCACGCGTTTCACAGAGGAGCCAATCAGTCCGTTTTTATAGATAATTTCAGCATCTGTAATTGTGATAGATGTTCTTGGGTCTGCGCCCATCGGACGCACAATATAATCATTACTCATAGTTTTAGTCCTCACACATTTCATAAAACATGCGGCTTTATAATACATAATTAATAATTATGCAAATTTATTCAATGGATAAGGGCTGTGTCTATGCGGCTGGGCCACAAAACACTAAGGTTCGCCGTAATCAGCCAGAAATTCCGCAAAACCTTCTTGCTCTGTTTCTTCGGGGGCACAAAGAAGGGTGATAGTGCTTTCCCCCGAGGCGGCTTTGGAAAAATGAAAGCTGAAATCCAGAGCGCTCTCATCTTCGGGGTGTTCAATGGCCACAATATTGATATGGGCATGCGGGTTTTCGCGCGGGTGATAATCCGGATCATCCAGCGTGTCATAATGGTAAATCGATATATGATCTGATTGAGCCTCGTAAGGGGCGGCATTTAAATCTTCCATCTCCACGCGATGACCAAGCGCATTGAAAATGGCGCGGTTCAGGGTTGTTTTTCCACATTCACTTTCCCCGTAAAAGCCAAGGTGAAAAACACGCTCGAACGCGCTGTTATCGGGGTGCAGAACGCGCGCAAAAGCGCGGCCCAGTTTTTCAAGTTCTTCTTTGTTGTTGATCGGAAAATTTTGTTTGAACATAGTGAAGTGCAATCTTTCTTATGGACCATCCAGAGCGTCTAATTCGTCTTGAATATCGCCAATGGGATTGACGAGGTTTTGTCTGTTCAAAAATTCACGAAAAGCAGGGCGAGCAGCAAAATCCTGCGTGGCATAGATATAGGCTTGCCGAACCCGGATATTGTTATCATCGAAAGTTCTTTCCAGCCAGATCGCGCAATCAAATTGATCGTAACGCTCATCGGTTTCGGCATTTTCAACGATATCAACACCGCCCAGCTTTTGCGCCTCCAGCAGTTTTTCGCGGTAGGGTTCAAGAACGCGCCAGAATTCCTGCCCAAATCCTGTATCAACGTGGCACACATGGCCCATTTCTGTGCTGCGCAGCCATTTTTGCGTGATAGTTTTGCCATTAAAGCGCGAAAGGCGTAGGAAATCCTGCCGGCACTCTACTGTGATCGGGGCATTGAGTGTAGAAAAAAGCCCTTTTGCAAAGGCTGTTTTTCCTGTTCCAGGGGTTGCATGCAGGGCAACCCGGGTGCGTTTTTGTGTTGCGCTAACATCGCTCCAATCCATAAATAAACTCGGTGCGAAATCCTGACCGAGTTTTTCTGTCGCCGCCGCATCGGGCAATATTACCGAGGCCAGTGCATTTTTTCTGAGTAATTCTTTTGCATTTATAAGCATGGTTGATTCCTATATAGGAGAGCAATATTAGAGTTTTATAAAAATTATGTCAATTAATTTTGCATTTGATCACCTTTTGGCGTTTAAAAAAGTAACGCGCCTGTCCTTTTGCGCGAATGAAACTACATATGTATAAAGAGGATAAATAAATGAAACATCTGGTAATATTGGCAATCGCCATTCTGGTAACCGGTTTGGGCTATAATGTGCTCGCAGGAGAGAAAGAAATGAAAAACGAAACTTCCACAGGTATTGATGCCTCGCATCTAAGTGAGGATCAAAAATATGTCACCTTGCATGACGGCACAGAGCCGCCCTTTCAAAATGAATATTGGGATCATAAAGAGCCCGGCATTTATGTGGACCGTATATCCGGTGAAGCGCTGTTTTCCTCTACCGATAAATTCGATAGCGGCACAGGCTGGCCCAGCTTTACAAAGCCGATTGATAAAGAGCTTGTGCAATATCTGCAAGATGACAAGCTGGGGATGAGCCGCACGGAAGTTCGCTCCTCCAAGGCTGATGCGCATTTAGGCCATGTGTTTAATGACGGACCGCAAGAAAGCGGCGGCCAGCGTTATTGCATCAATTCGGCCAGCTTAAAATTCATTCATAAAGATGATCTTGAAAAAGAAGGTTATGGCCGCTATCTGCATTTATTTGAAGACCAGCCCAAACAAAGCCGCGCTGAATAGGCATAATAGGTTCTGATCCTAAAGGGACTATTTCAAATGATCGGGAACGGGCGGTAGATCGGCAAAACTATAGGGGTGATGGCCATCCAGTAAGGGAATATCAACCGCCATCATGGCCTCGCCGTCATAAATCTGCCGCACGCGCCAACCCTCATCGCCCCAGTCTTTGCGTGCTTCCAGAATATCACAATTACCGGGAATAGGCAGATTGGCCGTAAAGGGCAAATCGCCCATAGCGCGCACAAATTCCCTATACACCACGCCATGCGCGACAATCAGCATATCATCATCACCTTGCGCATCAACGCGTCGCATTGTGCCGTCCATAAAGCTTTGTACGGCCATATAAATATCTTTGGAGGAATCGCCCAAAAGATTCCGCGTTACAAAATCATCATTTTTATAAAGCCCTTCGGCCATGCGTCCGAATTGACCGGAAATGCGCCAATCCACAGGGCCGTTGCCTTTTTTCATCATTTGGGTGGCGCCTGCAAAGCGTTCGATCAAACGCGGATCCAGATGAATTTGCGGCTCGCCTTCCAGCCCTTCCTTACGCATGCCGTGGACGATACCGCTTAATGTTTCCTGCGTTCTTTGATAGGCGCTCAAAAATACGTAAGGCCAGTGCTTTGTACCATCGGCCTCGTAATAATTTTCTAAAAATTCGCCGGCCGCAATAGCTTGTTTCCAGCCAAGATCGGTCAGGGCAACCTTGCTGTCGCCTTTGTCGAGATAGGCTTGGTAATCGACATTCCCTTCGGATTGTCCATGTCGGATAATAAGCACACGCATAGAGTTTCTATAGGCCACGGCTCCGATAATGTCAATTGCATTGCGATCTGGAATACGGCACAGTGAGAGGGAAATGAACGAGATTTTGAAAACATACGAAGCCTATTGCAAGGATAAGGGCATACGCGCTTCCAAGCCGCGCGAGGCTGTGCTTGGCATTATTGCGAGCGCGCAAAAACCCTTAACTGCGTACGAAATTCTGGAGCGGCTGGGCGCAATTTTGAAAAATCCGAAGCCGCCCACGGTTTACCGCGCCCTTGAATCGTTAAGCGAGCACGGCTTTATTCACCGCATTGAATCCTTGAATGCTTATATTGCCTGTGATGAAAACCACCGCCATCAAGGCTCGCAGTTTTTAATTTGTGATGGATGCGGGCAGGTGGATGAAATTCATTTGTGCAGTGTGCCGGGCGGCCTGCAAAAACAGGCCGCGCAGAGAAAATTTTCCACTTCACACTGGAATGTGGAATTGCACGGGCTGTGTGCGCACTGTGCTTAAAGCCCGCATTAGGGCGCCGCGCACTCTCTTAATACGCTGCCAATATCAATGTCATGCAAGGCCAGTTTGCGCGCGAGAAGATTGATGCGCTCGCTTTTATTGGCAGCATTATCAAAGGGAGAAAATTGTCTGTTAAACGCATCGCGCACCATAGTATGGCGCTCGCGTGCGAAATTCTCCAAAATGCCCTCAAGAGCGGCTTCGCGCGCTGTTTCATCAAGATAGACATCGCCCTCGTAACCATGCACCATGCTATCAAGTTGGGTCAGCGTGGAAAGGCCGGGATTGCGCGGATTACCCAAACGCTCGCAATCAATAGCGACCTGCTGGGTGCTCTCTCCAAATGTGGCTGTAATATCGATTTCTTTGGCGGCGGCCGGGCTGGCAAAAGCTGCAGAAAGGGCCAGTGCGCCGAGCATTTGATTTTTCATGGTCATAATCTCCTGAACATTTTTTCTTTTGTTATATTATAACATTTTACTTGTCAAGCAGATTGGCTTCCTTTATAAAATGTTACTTTATAACATTTATGGACTATTGCGTACTATGGACGAGAAGCTTTCAGAAAAATTTAATAAGAGTTCTTTCTTGCACAATTTTGCCATTGGCGCTTTGGCGGCAACGCTGGTCATTGATATGATGCTTGGCTTTCCAATCGCGCATTATTCTATTTTCGGCCAGCATTTAACCGCATTTTCATCCAGCATCATTGTGCCACCGCTGGATAATCTGGCTTTGGTGATGGGCTTTGAACCGATAAGCGCCAGCGCTGCGGCTGGCGGAACATCCGCAAGTACGGCCTTTCAGGCAACAACAATCATGTCTGGCGAGGCGGGGTTCGAGGCTTGTGTGGCTTCGGGCGGTCTGACCCATTTCCATGGTACAGAGCTCGCCTGCCATCCTTAAAATTATTTAAACACCCCGTTCCGTGAAGATTTCAGTGCGGCAAAAAGCTTTTTCCAAGACGAGCGTTTTATTCTGATCGTAATTATAAATCCCATCACATGTTGTAAAACTGGTAAAGGCTTTGCCAGATCTAAGGCTTGCCGTGCGTTGGGCGGCGCCGCTTTCTATGAAGGTAATTTTCGAAGCCCATCCCTTGCTATCGGTCAAGGTTTCGAAGTTTTCAACCTGAATGGATACGGCATAATCTTTAATCATGCGCGGCCTATAGGAATAGCCGCTTATATAATCGGCCTTGTCTAAAATGGATTTGACCGGGCGCTCCGCCTCTGTTCCTGCTTGCATAACTTCCAAGGTAATGGCGGCCTGATTACTGAGCGCACTCTCCAGAAAATTGCCGATCATCGCAGGGGAAGGATTGTTATTCAGAATATCGGAAAAGCGCTCCATCATCGTGCGGATTTCCTGCTCGGCTGCCGGTGTTTTGGCGGGCAGTTTATGGCTGGCTAGTGTAAGAGCGGCTATAAATATTGCTCCGGCGCTCAGAGAGCTTTTGAATGCTTTTGCGATGTTCATAAAATCTCCCTTATCTTTCTTTATTACTCTTTTTGAACAATCACAAAATGCGTATTGGTTCGTGGCCGGAAGCCTAACAAATAAATAATTATTATGTCAATAATAATATTTTTGGGCTTTGACAAAGCAACAAAAATCGGGGAGTAATCTTTATCTATATAAGAAAAAAAAATCCTAAGGGGGCATTTTTTGATTATTACTCTTTTTATTATCTGCGGATTGCTTTTGTTATTTTTTGGCGGTGATATGCTGGTTTCCGGCGCTGTGAAAATCGCCAAGCATTTCGGCATGTCGGAATTGCTGATCGGAATAACGCTGGTGGGGTTTGGAACCTCAACGCCGGAGCTGATGACATCCATTCTGGCGGCCTTTGATGGTTTGCCGGGCATTGCGGTGGGCAATGTTGTCGGCTCGAATATTGCCAATATTTGTCTGATTCTGGGGGTGGCCGCGCTTATCTTTCCGCTCGCTTGTGATAAAAAAACATGGGCGCGCGATGGCGGGTTTATGGTCGCCGCCAGCCTGCTTTTTTTAGGAGCCTGCTTTTACGGCTTTATCAATCTATGGCTTGGAATAATTTTTCTGGCCACTTTATTTGCTTATATTTCCTATTGCGTGGCTACCGAGCTCAGGGCCGTCAAACTAGGCAAAGTTGAAGCGGTAGAAGAAGAGGAGCCTTTAACCAAAAAAAATCTCCTCAAAGATGTAGCGTTATTTATCGGCGGGTTATTACTGACTTTTGCAGGGGCGCATTTGCTTGTAAACGGCTCTGTCGATCTGGCGCGGTTATTTGGTGTATCGGAAACAATTATCGGTCTGACCATAGTTGCGATCGGAACGTCAATGCCCGAACTCGTTGCTTCGGCAATGGCCGCCTATAAAAAGAATACCGATATTGCCTATGGCAATATTATAGGCTCCAACATCTATAATATATTGGGAATTATGGGTGTGACCGCCATTTTACAGCCCTTTGCAATTCCTGCGCAGATT
Source organism: Alphaproteobacteria bacterium (assembly GCA_046541095.1). Lineage (GTDB taxonomy): Bacteria > Pseudomonadota > Alphaproteobacteria > Micavibrionales > Micavibrionaceae > UBA2638. The sequence continues at coordinate 4,127 of JBKHDZ010000005.1, read as the reverse complement.
ATAGAATTTGATATCTGGGTAATGCTGGGCGCAACCGCCTTGCTGATGGCTTTTTCCGCCCATCGCTGGCTTATACATCGCTGGAAGGGGGCTGTGTTTTTAAGCGCTTATATTTGTTATACGGCGTATCTTGTATATATCGCTTTGCAACAGAGTATATTATAAGTGATAAATACCGCGCTTTGCGTTTAATTGCGCAAAGGCTTGCCGTTATCCAGCATATATTCAATGCGCTGCATCGTGCCTTCGTTTTTGATAAGGAAGGAGAATTGCTCAAGCTCCAGGCGCAACAAATCATCTTCGCTCACGGGCTGGGTGTAATCCGCATCGCCGCCGCTTAAAACAGCAGCCAAATGCCCCGATACCACAACATCATAGGGCGTTGCTTTGCCGGATTTGCGCAAATCGGCCACCGCCATATCCAGCGCCTTTTTGCCTGTTGGCCCCGGCATGCGGATATCGGTTTCCTTTTCCTTGGGGGTGTAATCCTTGGCCATCTCAAGTGCGCGCTGTTTGGCATCGTATAGCAAGCGGTCACGGTTCATGGTAATACCATCGCTCTCGCGGAAATAGCCGATAGATTGCGCTTCGGCGGCCGATTTGGCCACGGTAGCCATACCAATAATTTCAAAGGCTTTGCGCACCGCGCCCATAGGAGAAGTATCGGGCGAGAACCAAAGCTGGTCTTTGCCGATCTTGCCCAAATTCTTTTTGAATTGTACTTTTTCGCGCTCTCTTTGGCGCAAGATCATTTCATTACAGCCGCCCCAGCCCGGAATCAACCCAACGCCGACCTCGACGAGGCCTGTATAGGTTTCGGCATGGGCCTGCACGGCATCGGACGCCAGCAAAATTTCACACCCGCCGCCAAGCGCCATCCCGCTTGGCGCGGAGATAACGGGGAAGGGGGCATATTTCAAATCCATAAAGACCTTTTGCCCGCCAGCAATAAACTGTTCGACTTGTGGCCACATGGCGATATTGATCATAAACATTGCCAGCCCCAAATTGGCGCCAGCCGAGAAATGCGAGGCTTCGTTGTAAACGACAAGCGCTTTATAATCGCCGCTGCCATCGCCGATTGTTTTGATGGTTTTGGTAAGAAGATCAAAAATCTCTTCATCAAAGGTGTTCATTTTCGAGGTTTTTTCGAAACACAAAATGCCATCGCCGATATCCCAGACGCTGGCCGATTTGTTTTGCATGATAGGCTCGGATGAGAGTTTAATATCAGAGAGCAAGAGCACGCCATCGGGGCGTTTTATTGCGTGATACTTCCCATCGCGACCGAAGTAATAACGTTTGCCGTTTTCGATTTTGTAGAAATTCTGATCGCCGATTTTCTCTAAAATATCTGGAACGCTCAAGCCTTCTTCTTTTAGCTTTTCCGCAAACCATTTCGGCCCCAGCGCATCGATCATCTCGAAAGGCCCTTGTTTCCAGTTATAGCCAAGCTTCATGCCATCATCAATTTCCGGCACGCTCTCGGCAATCTCGCCCAAAAGCAGAGCGGCATAGGATAAAGTTTGTTTCAAAACATCCCAGACATAGCGCGAGCCTTCATCGCCGGCTTCTATGACAGCGCGCAGACCTTTGCGCCCCGCGGCCACGGATTTAAGCGATTGCGCGGTTTTCTTATCCGAAGCCAGATAGCTTTTATTATCATCAAAGGGGCTTAAAACCGCGCCTTTTTCATCATTCAAAGCGCCCAGATCAACGGCCTGTTTTTCTTTTGCACCTTTGGGGGCATCGGGGTTCAAACGGTAAAACCCGCCCTTGCCTTTGCGGCCTGTATAGCCCTTTTCGATCATTTCGTGAACAAAAGGATAATCCACGTAAATATCGTGATAGGGGTCGTCTTTGGGAAGAGTGCTGAGCAAGCTATCGGCCAGCTTGGGCATCAAATCAATGCCAACAAGATCGATTAAACCAAAGACCCCTGTTTTGGGAATGCCGACGGGCTTGCTCATCACCGCATCGGCGGTTTCGATAGAAATTTTATGGGCAATGGCCTCGTTAATACCGGCTGTGAGCCAGAAAACGCCCAGACGGTTGGCGATAAAGCCCGGCGTATCATTACATTCCACAACGCCTTTGCCCAATTTCACATCGCAAAATTCCTTGATTTCTTCCAGCGCGTCTTTGCGCGTTTTCTCTCCACTAACCAGCTCCAGCAAGCGCATATAGCGCGGCGGATTAAAGAAATGGGTGATCATGAAATCCTTGGCAAATTCGGCGCTTTGCCCTTCAATCAGTTTTTGCAAAGGGATAGTGGAAGTATTGGAAGACACTACCGAGCCTTTTTTGCGGTGGGCATCAATTTTTTTGTATGTTTCATGTTTGACCTTCAAATCTTCCAAAACAACTTCGATAATCCAATCGCATTCTTTTAATAAATCCAGATCATCTTCCATGTTGCCGGGCGTAATCAGGCGCGCATTTTTCTTATGCATGAAGGGCGCGGGATCACTTTTCAGCATTTTTTCAATCGCGCCTTTGGCCAGCATGTTGCGATCGCTTGCCCCGTCCGGAACAATATCAAGTAAAACAACCTCGTGGCCCGCATTGGTGATTTGCGCGGCAATCCCGCTTCCCATTAATCCGGCCCCGATTACGGCTACTTTATTGATGCTCATACTAAATCCTGTTTTATTAAAGTCATTCAAACACTAATAATATAATGTTCTTGCCTTCAATGTCATCCTCAATATAATTCAAATTTCGTATGGATATTCTTCTGACCAATATACAATCGCCTGTTATTTTGTTTTTCCTGCTCGGAGTTTTTGCCGGGCTGGTGAAATCCGATCTGGAAATACCCTCCATGATGGCCAAAGGCGTGGCGCTTTATATGATTGCCGCTATCGGTTTGAAAGGCGGTCTGGCCATATCTGAAAAATCGATTGATAGCGCGTTGATATTGCTTATCCTCTCTGGTGTTATTCTGGGCTTTGTTCTGCCTTTTATCGGAAATTTCTTTTTGCGGCGTACGTCCGATCTGGGGCCGATAGATACCGCCGCCATTGCCGGGCATTACGGCTCGGTGAGTTTGGTCACATTTATTGCTGCCAGTGAATTTTTGCGCGCGCAAACGGGCAATCCGGCCAGCGGGGAATTTATTGCGCTTTTGGCCTTTATGGAATCGCCGGCCATTCTCGCGGCTCTTGTTATGGCCGCCCCGCATATCGGGAAACGCGCCCGCGCAAGGCGCAAAAGTGAGATTGCCCGCGAGGTTTTTTTAAACGGGACAATGGTCTTGCTGCTCGGCTCGATGCTGATTGGTTATATCACGCCCGAAAGCGAGATCAGCAGTATCAAATCGGTATTCGTGGAACCCTTCAAGGGCGTTTTGTGCTTTTTCTTGCTGGATATGGGAATCAATATTGGCCGCCGTTTCAAGGATTTGACCAGCCTGCAAAAACCTGTTTTTGCCTTTGCCTTTTACATGCCGCTGATTTCCAGTGTGATTGCCCTTGGTGTAAGCGCGCTTTTGGGGCTGGATCCGAAAGATGCGTTTTTGTTTTTGGTGTTATCATCCAGCGCATCTTATATCGCGGTTCCGGCCGCTTTGAAAATTGCACTGCCCGAAGCCAACCCGGCACTTTATACCAGCTTGCCGCTGGCTTTAACCTTCCCCTTTAATATCGCGCTTGGTATTCCGCTTTATTACTGGATGGCCGGATTATTGGGGTGATTAAACTTTCTCCAATACAGTCGCAATACCTTGACCGCCGCCGATACACATGGTGGCAAGAGCATATTTCTTGCCTTCCTTGTGTAGCAAGCTGGCGGCCTTTCCGGTGATACGTGCGCCCGAAGTGCCAAGCGGGTGGCCGAGCGCAATCGCGCCGCCATGCAAATTGACTTTGCTTTGATCGACGCCCAGCTCGTTTAGAACGGAGAGCGCTTGTGCGGCAAAGGCTTCGTTTAATTCCCAGATATCAATGTCATCCACTTTCAGCCCCGCGCGATCCAGCGCTTTTTGCGATGCAGGTACGGGACCTATACCCATAATTTCCGCGGCGCAGCCCGATACGGCCATGGATTTGATGCGCGCCAGTTTTTCAAGCCCGTGCTTATCGGCATATTCTTCTGATGCCACAATCACGGCGGCAGAGCCATCGGTC
>JBKHDZ010000004.1:0-29165 GCA_046541095.1 Alphaproteobacteria bacterium | reverse complement strand
CATGCAATAATGGATCCGGCACCAGAGCCCCTGCCCGGCCCAACCGGAATATTCTGGCTTTTGGCCCATGATATAAAATCCGAACATATCAGGAAATATCCTGGAAAACCCATGCCTTCAATGACTTCCAATTCGTAATCAAGGCGCTCCCAGTATTGTTTTTCAAACGCTTCTTTATCTTGTACGTCTTTAAAAGGCAGAACAAAATTATCCAGCCGCCAGCGCAGTCCCTCTTTGGATTGCGCGCGTAATTCTTCAACCTCGCTGCGCCCCCCCTCGGTTTCGAAAGGTGGCAATAACGGGGCTATCGGCTCGAGTAAAAATGAACATCTTTTTGCAATATTATATGTGTTATCAATGGCTTCCGGACAATCTTTAAACAAAGATATCATTTCTTGGGATGATTTGAAATAATGCTCTGGCGTTACTTTGCGGCGGTCTTCTTCGGTCACATAGCGCCCTTCGGAAATACAAAGAAGCGCATCATGCGCCTCATGCGCTTCTTTTTCCGCAAAATAACAATCATTGCTGGCCACCAGAGGAATGTTATATTTATAGGCTAAACCAATTAAATCGCTTTCTGTTTGATCTTCCTCGGCCCAGCCATGCCGCTGTAGTTCAATATAAAAACGGTCCTCGAAAGTTTTTTGAAGCCGTTGAGCCACCTCCTCGGCTTTTTCATTTTGTCCGTGGTAGATATTGTGATTGATAGGCCCTTTGCTACCTCCACTCAGGCAAATAAGACCTTCAGAATGCCGCGATAAATTATCAAGATCTATACCCACGCAATTCTCGAAGCCTTCCAAATGTGCATCACTGACCAGCTTACAGATATTGCGAAAGCCCTTTTCATTTTGAACCAGAAGCACAAGCTGGTGATTGCCTTCAATGGTTAGCTGGCACCCTATAATCGGCTGAATACCGTTATTGGAAGCTTCCAAAGCGAATTCCATCGCGCCGAACAGATTGTTTGTGTCTGTAACTGCCACGGCCGGCATTTGCTCGCGCACGCAAAGCTTCACAAGATCCTTGATCTTGATCGCGCCCTCGGCCAAGGAATACGCCGAATGGAGGTGAAGATGCACGAATTTTTGTGACATAGGTGCTAAATTAAACGATGAAAGCGTCTTTGGCCAGCCTGAAAGCCTAGAGATTAAAGGTTTTTCCAGATTTTAATTCTAGCGTTCTATCCATCTGGTCGGCCAGTTCCAGATTATGCGTGGCGATAAGGGCTCCGATTTTTCTTTTGCGCACTTGATCCAGCAAAATTGTAAAGACATCATCAGATGTTTCAGGGTCCAGATTGCCTGTGGGTTCATCGGCAAAAAGCAGTTTTGGCTCGTTTATCAGGGCTCTGGCAATAGCAACGCGCTGTTGTTCACCGCCTGATAATTCGGGAGGCCTGTGGCTTGCGCGTTTTTCAAGGCCAAGAGATTTAAGGTAGTTCATTGCCTTTTCATGGGCTTTTCTCTTCGAAACACCCAGAATTATCTGCGGCATGGCGACATTTTCAAGTGCTGTAAATTCCGGCAAAAGATGATGGAATTGATAAATAAAGCCGATTTCGGTAAGCCTTAATTTCGTGCGCGCCCGGTCCCCCATTTTTTCGGCCGCCTTTCCCGCAATTAATAATTGCCCGGATGTCGGTTTATCCAGTAGCCCCAAAATTTGCAGTAAGGTGGATTTCCCCGAGCCGCTGGGACCAACAAGGGCGGTAATTTCCCCCCCTTCCAGCTTTAAATCCAGATTGCTCAAAATATTCAGTGTATTTTGCCCTTGTTTAAAGGTTTTGGTAATGCCCCTTGCCCGCAGAAGAATATTATCGGAAATTGCATTGGCCGTAGAGAGGCCTGCCGCTTTATTATCTGATTTAGGTTGCTGCGAAGTTTTATTCATAGCGTAGCGCCTCTACGGGGTCTAGGCGTGCGGCGCGCCATGCGGGGTAAATGGTGGCGGCAAAGGACAAAAACAATGCCATGCCGATTACTGCCCAAACTTCGCTCCAGTCAATCTCTGCAGGAAGCTGGGATAAGAAATAGATTTCATCGGCAAAAAGCTCTGTGCCTGTAAAACTTTCAATAAACTGCCTGATTTCTTCGATATTCAGGGCAAAACTGATACCTAGAACAGCGCCGAAAAAAGTGCCCATAATTCCAATACTGGCCCCTGTTAAAACGAAAATTTTAAGCATATTTGTGCTGGAAGCGCCCATAGTACGCAAAATGGCAATATCATGTCCCTTATCTTTTACAAGCATGATCATGGAGGAAATAATATTGAATGCCGCAATAAGGATAATCATCGTGAGTATTAAAAACATCACATTGCGCTCGGTTTTTAATGCGTTATAAAAACTTTGATTGGTATCCCGCCAGTCATAGACTTTGGCCATGCCCGAGAGTTTAAGCTCGATGCTTTTGCGCATGGCATCAAGCTGCTCGGGATTCTCCAGAAAAATTTCAATGGAGGTCACGCTCTCTTTCTTATTAAAGAAGGTTTGCGCCAACTCCAGCGGCATAAAGACAAAGCCGCTGTTATATTCATACATACCTACATCGAAAATAGCGCCGATTGTAAATGTACGGGATTTAGGCATGCCGCCAAAAGGCGTACTGCGCATTTCGGGTATAAGCAATTTGAACTTATCCCCGATAGACACATTCATTTTATCAGCCAGCACGGTGCCAATAGCTACCTGCCCTTGTGCAAAATTGTCTAAACTGCCCGAAAGAATGGAAGTGGCAAGAATATCACGCGCCTGAAAATCGGCAGGGCGAATGCCGCGCACAAGAGTTCCAGAAGAAATTCCATGCTGGGATACCAAAGCCTGCGCCTCTATGGTGGGCGTTACGGCCCTGATGCCGTCTGTAAACACCAGTTCTTCGGCAATAGCATTATAATTGAAAAGATCGCCGCTGGCCGCATAAACATTCATATGGCCGTTAAGCCCTAAAATACGGCTGAATAATTCCTGGCGAAAACCGTTCATCACGCTCATCACAATAATCAGCGTGGCCACGCCGAGCATAATACCGGTAAAGGAAAATCCGGCTATCACAGATACAAAGCCTTCAGATTTACGCGAGCGCAAATACCGAAAAGCAACCAGTCTTTCAAAGCGTGAAAAAAGCACGGCGATTAATAGGCCTTTCCAATGATAACACTGTCAGGCGCATCCAAAGGCATACAGCGCGCGGTTAAAGAATGGTCTTTTTTGATGCGCTCCAGATCGGGATTATCCAGCAGTGAAGCCGGCATAACCACAAAGCCCCTTCCTGCTTCTTTGAAATGGTTTTCAAGTGCGTGAAGATCATTAACCCGCGTGGTATTTGCCTGCATGAAATCTTCTGCACGTTTGTAAAGCGTATTGTGAATATCGTCCATGATTTGCGTAATCTTGCCAACGAATTCATCAATGCCGCAGGTTTCTTTGGAATCACGGCCTAAATCACGGCGCACATGGGTTAACGTATTCTCCGCCACTTCACGCGCGCCGATTTCTACGCGCACGGGCACACCTTTTTTGATCATACCCCACATTTTATCAGGGGTGCGGGCGCTACTATCATCCAGAAATGCCCGTATTTCCATGGCCTTTAGCTTTTGAACCAGATCATGGCAGTACGCCAGAATGGAGCCTTCATCCTGATCATCGCGGATAATCGGGATAATGCCTACAGGGTGCGGTGCAATGCGCGGCGGCATAATCATGCCATCATCATCGCCATGCACCATGATCATGGCCCCGATTGTGCGGGTGGATAGCCCCCAGCTCGTAGTATGGGCATAACTCTCGCTTCCTTCGCGGTTTTGATATTTAATACCCATAGAGCGCGCGAAATTCTCGCCCATATAATGAGATGTAGCGGATTGCAAGGCTTTTCCATCTTGCATCATGGCTTCGATAGTCAGCGTTGAAACGGCACCGGGGAAAGTTTCATCAGGTGTTTTTTTGCCGCGTATAACAGGGATTGCCATATAATTTTCAACCAGATCCGCATAGGCATCCAGCATCTTCTCATGGTCTTCGATCCCGCCTTGAGCATCTTCAAATGCATTATGGCCTTCCTGCCACAAAAATTCAGACGTACGCAAAAACATACGCGTACGCATCTCCCAGCGCATGACGTTACACCATTGATTTAACTTCATCGGCAGATGGCGGTAGGATTGCACCCAGCGGGACATTGAATCCCCGATGATGGTTTCTGAGGTCGGGCGAATAATGTATGGCTCTTCCAGCTTTGCACTTTCCGATGGCACAAGCCCGTTTTCACCTTTTTCAAGGCGGTGATGCGTTACGACCGCACATTCTTTGGCAAAGCCATCAACATGCTCGGCCTCGCGGTTCATAAATTCCATTGGGATAAGCAAAGGAAAGTAAGCATTTTCGACGCCCAAAGCCTTGATCATATCATCGAAAATACGCTGGATATTTTCCCAAACAGCATAGCCATACGGCTTGATAATCATGCAGCCGCGCACAGGGGAGTTTTCGGCCATATCTGCAGCGCGTATAACCTGCTGATACCATTCGGGAAAATCATCTTCTCTGGTGGGCGTTATCGCTGTTTTTGCTTTTTTACTCAAGGGACATTACCTCCATTAATCTCAGATGTCAGAGATTATGAAACTTGGCGCGGTTTGTCTATGGGCAATGAAGGATTATTATCAATAACCGCCCTGAATAACCTCACCATCGGTCGGTAATTCAAAGGATAAAGGATTTAAGGAATCCGGCGGTGCGCTATCTGCAGGTTTACTTTTGTCGCTCTTCTCTCCTTCTACAGCCTCGATTATCTTGTTTTCAACGCAAAATGTTTCTACTTTTTGCGAAACATTGTGGCCATTATAGGTTACCATGCCGTTTTCATGGACAACGATGCCGGCAATTATCGGGTCTGAGATGATACCCAAAGGCACATCCAGATCAAAACGCTCGACAATATCCAGCTCTAAGGGAATTTGCAGAGGGTATATATTGCTGGAAAAACCTATACCAATATCTGGCGCAACGATAAAATTACCTTTTGCATCAATGCCGGGCATATATTCGACATCGGCATCGGGAATATGATGGATTGTGCGATGCGTGCAGATTTCCAAAAGCCGCTTATTGCTGCGTAATTTTAGAAGATCTTCGTCCAACTCCTTATCCGCGGCATAAACGCAAAAAGAAATTGTCAGCAAGAATAATGATAAAATACAAAATAAACTAAAAAATCTAATCATCTATAATCTTCGGCCACCATCTGATTGGCAATCGCATAAAAATCTATCACTTCCATTTGAATTAAAATGTAGGTGATAAGCCAAATGATAGCAGAAATTATTGAAGTTAGTATGAATTTCTTCTTGATTTGTGGATCTTTGGGGGCGCCCGGCCCGACTTCGGCTGGGTTTTCACGATCATCGCGCTCCACCCACAAGGGAAGTGTGCAGAATACAACCAGCCACCAGATACAAAGATAAACAACGACACCTGTGAACCAATTCATATTCGTATAACCTGCACTGTTGTCTTTGGCTTGATTTTTATTTTATGGAAGACATAGCGCCGCAAAGCAATGCGCAGCTCTTCAGACACGAAAAAATCATTCATCAGGTCTTTTTTGTTCATATCATCCAGAACATCCATAATTTCATCATAAATGCTGTCTTCGAATGCCAGATCGTCTTCGTCATTTTCATCAATCAAACCTACGGTATCTAATTGCGGCTCGCCTCTGATCTGGCCTGACTTATCCAAGACAAGGGATACATGGATCGTGCCGGAATATTGCAGTTTGCGGCGCGCAATGATGGATTGATGATCGGCCTTGATAATGCGCGTTTGATCGACGGCCAACAGCCCTGTCGGCACATGATCGATAATATCAGGTTTAGGGGTGTCCAACTGAATAACCGAGCCGTTATTGGGGATGATCGTATGTTCGATCTGGCATTGCTGGGCAAATTTCGCTTGCGCTTCAAGCTGCAAACGCTCTCCATGCACCGGAATAACGGTTTTTGGTGCAATCCATTGATACATCTGGGTAATTTCATCCTGATACGGATGCCCCGACACATGAATGATATTGGCTGTATCTTTAGGGGTTACGACATGTATTCCGCTGGCGCTTAAATTATTTTTAACGGCGTTAATTTCGCGCTCATTGCCCGGAATGGCTCTGGCCGAGAAAATGACAGTATCTCTTGGCTTTAATTTGATGCTCCTATGATCGCCCCGTGCTATCCGCGCCAAAGCCGCGCGGTATTCACCTTGCGAGCCTGTGGCAATAATCACCGTTCTATCATCGGGCAAAAATCCCAACTCTTCTTCCGGAACAAATTCGAGGCCATCCAGATACCCGCATTTTTTGGCTGCGCCAATCATGCGGTGTAGCGAGCGCCCTATCACCCCGACGTTACGATCACTTTCCTTGGCGGCTTGCGCAATGCTATGAATGCGGGCGATATTGGATGAAAAGATCGTGACGATAATTTTGCCGTTATGCTTTTGCATCTCGGCTGCCAAACCTTTGGCTACTGCTCCTTCCGAACCCACACGTTTATCGAATTCAGAATTTGTAGAATCACCGATATAGGCCAATATTCCATCTTCTTTGAGTTGACGAAAATCATCAGGATCAGTAGGTGAGCCTATAACAGGGTCGGGATCAAGATTCCAATCCCCGCTGTGCAGGACATTACCATAGCTTGTTTTAATGTAGATTGAAAAGCTATCAGGGATAGAATGGGCAACAGGAATGGGCCGTATGCTAAATTTACCGATTTTCTTTTCCTGCCTTGGGCGCAGGATATTAATCTGTACATGTTTTAAATTACGCTCGTCCAGTTTCAGGCGCAAAATTTCGGCGGTAAAATACGAGGCATATAAAGGGCATTCCAGCTTTTCGTATAAATAGGCAACTGCGCCAATATGATCCTCATGAGCATGTGTAATTATCAGCCCCTTGAGATGCTTTTTGTTTTTCTCTAAAAACTCGGGGTCAGGGAGTAAAAGATCAATGCCGGGGAAACGCTCATCGGCAAAGCCCAGTCCGCAATCAATGGCCAGAAGATCCCCATCACAGGCATATACATTCAAATTAACGCCGAATTCTTCGCTTCCCCCCAAGGGAATAAAGAAAAGCCCCTTGTTTGTGCCGGGATCAAATTTTCCTGATGAATCCATTTATTTCTATCAATTCCTTAATTTTTGGGCTTTATAAATGCAATATAGCCCCTTTAAAGTCAGATTATGGTCAATAAGCTCTATGGCCTCAATATCTTTTTCAAATATAGTGGCCAAACCGCCTGTGGCAATAACAATGGGCTTGTTTTCCGCCTCTTGTGATATAAGGGCTATAATCTCTTTAATAAGTCCGACATAACCATAATAAATACCGGCCTGCATAGCGGAGATGGTTGTTGTACCCACGGTTTTTTCAGGCTTGCGGATGCTGATTTTCGGTAGTTTCGATGCGGCCTGGGAAAGAGCGGATAAAGATAGATTGATGCCGGGCGCAATGACACCGCCTTTATAAACACCTTGCGCATCAATAACATCAAATGTGGTGGCCGTTCCAAAATCCAGAACGATGGCGGCGCGGTTATAATATTCCTTTACAGCCCTGGTATTTACAAGCCTGTCCGCGCCAATATCTTCGGGAGATTCTATTCCAATCGCAACGCCGGCATTATCATGGGCCACAAAAAGCGGCTCAATCGATAAATATTTCTCGAAGAAACTGCGTAAATGAAAATTGGCTTCCGGCACAACAGAGCTGACAATAATTCCCTTGATACTCTTATCCAAATGATGGTCTTTGCTAAGCCCAAAGAAAAAGGCCGCATACTCATCGGCTGTTCGGTCATTCAGCGTCTTCAAGCGCCATGATTCAATAATCGCTCCCTCTTCTTCTGTAATAAGAGCGAAAACCGTGTTGGTATTTCCTACATCAATGGCCAGTAACAAATTTTATATATCCTTATCCAGAAAATGAATTTCACCCGCCGAAACAGTTTTGGTTCGATAATCTTTATTCCTTATAATCAGATTGCCGCGAGAATCAAGATCATGAAAAAAACCGCGCTCGATCTGCACGCCTATTTTAACCTCTATCGGCGTGTTTTTCTTATGCGCCAAAGCAAGCCAGCGTTCGCGAATTGATGTAAATTTCTCAATGTTCCAATGCTTATATAGCCGCGCCATATTGTTGAGGAAATGAGAGCGGATGGCTATCAGATCCAGAATTTGTTCGCAGTAATCCTGAAGGGCTACACCTAATCCCAAAGGCGGGTTTGTAATATTCATGCCCACACCGATTGCAAGCCATTTTACACCGCTATTTTCATTCAAATCGGTTTCCAGCAATATGCCCGCGCATTTTTGCCCGTCAATTAATACATCATTGGGCCATTTCAGGGTGAGTCGTTCGGGCTCTTTCATATAGGTGCGCATGGTTTCGGCTACGGCAATAGCGGTAACAAGGGCCATTTGCGTTACTTCCGATACGTGACAGTCCGGCCTTAACAGCAAGGATAGATATAAATTTCCTTTTTCAGAAACCCATGGGCGGCCATGGCGTCCTTGCCCCTTTTTTTGTTCGAAAGCATGGGCAACCTGCCCTTCAGGTTGATGCAAACGCCCCATACCCTTGATAACATCTTGCGTGCTATCAACGCTATCAAAGCTATGAATGGTCCAATCTATTGTCATGCATATGCGCTATTCTTGAGTAATCAATTTTGTATAAACAGCGCCTCTGCCGCAGTTTGTGTACTGCTTACAAAAATATTGGGTTTAATCGCAAATCCAAGGACAAACAGGATACTGACAAACAAAATAATCCTTTTTGAAAAAGCCAGGCCTTTATCGATAGCATCAACAGGTTCATCAAAAAACATTACCTTGATTATTCGCAAATAATAATAGGCCGCGATCACGGAAGTAATAACACCGAAAATGGCCAGCGCATAAAGCTCTGCTTCGATGGCGGCCTGAAAAACAAAAAGTTTACCAAAGAACCCTGCCAAAGGCGGAATTCCGCTCATCGAGAACATCAGGATCGCCATCCCATAAGCCAACCCCGGATTGGTTTGAGAAAGCCCGCCCATATCGCTGATTTTTTCAACAGGGATATTGCCGCGCCGCAGGCACATGATAACGGCAAAAACCCCCGCCGTCATAAACAGGTAGATTAAAAGATACAGAATAACCGAAGAAACCCCTGTTTGAGTTGCCGCGGCCAGACCAATCAGCGCATAGCCCATATTGCCGATCGAGCTATAAGCCATGAGCCGCTTGATATTTTCTTGTACCAGCGCCGCAAAAGCACCAATCGTCATGGATGCTGCGGATAAGAAAATGATGATTTGCGACCAATCGGTAATCATGGCCGAGAATGGCTCGAACAAAATACGAATCAAAAGCGCCATAGCGGCGATTTTCGGAACCATGGCAAACAACGCTGTCACGCTGGTCGGCGCACCTTGATAAACATCGGGCGTCCACATATGAAACGGCACAGCAGAAATTTTAAAAGCAAGGCCGCAAAGCAAAAATACCAGGCCAATAAGAGCGCCGAGATTGGTCGTATCCGAAAGGCTTAATACTGCATTGATGACTGAGAAATCAATCGAGCCTGTAAAACCGTAAATCAAGGATATACCGAACAATATCATCCCGGATGAAAGCGCTCCCAAAATGAAGTATTTCGCGCCCGCTTCCGCGGATTTGTATGAATTACGGCGAAAGGCGGCAAGCACATACAGGCTTAAAGATTGTAATTCGAGCGCCATGTAAAGGCCGAGCAGATTATGGGCCGATACCATCAGCATCATGCCTATACCGGCCAGCAAAACCAGTACGGGGTATTCAAAGCGCACCATATGCTCTTGATATAAATAGCTGATTGATAGGCCTATGGCCGCCATCAAGCCGAAAAGGATCAGCAACTTCATAAATCCGGCAAAGCCATCCATAACAAACATACCGTTCAGAACAACCGTTCTTTCCCAGCCAATGCCAAACAGCAGGAACATCGCTAGCGCAAGGCCGATGATCGAGGCCACGGAAATAACATCTGTTGTGCGGTTGCCACCATTCACGCCGACGATCAGCAATCCCATAGCGGTAAACAGCAAGAACAATTCGGGCAGTAAAGGGATGAGATTAAAATCTATCATGGGTTTATACTCCCGGCTGCGGGTTCGAGCGTATTGGATGAGCTGGGCTCTGCGGCGTTTGCCGCATTTTCAAGAGCTGTTTCATATTGGGTGATCAGTTTTTCGACAGATGGCGAAATGACATTGGTAATCGCGCTCGGAAAAACCCCGAGATATATGACGAGCAGAACAAGTGGAACCAAAAGGCCGAGCTCCCGTATATCCAGATCCTTCATTTTTGCGGCATCGGCATTGTCTTGCGGGCCGAAAACGATACGGCGATATAAAACAAGCATATACGCCGCCCCCAAAACCATACCCGTTGTGGCAAAGAGTGCGACAGTCGTATCAACTTGATAAGCGCCCAGCAAAGTCAAAAATTCGCCAACAAAACCGCTTGTCCCGGGTAGGCCGACAGAGCCCAGCATAAAGATCATAAAGACGGCGGCATATCGCGGCATATTTTTGACGATACCGCCATAGCGCCCGATCTCGCGGGTGTGCAAACGGTCATAAACCACGCCTACACACAAGAATAGAGCAGCAGAAATCAAGCCGTGCGAGAGCATTTGAAAAATACCGCCTTCTATGCCTTGTGCGTTCAAGGTAAATAGTCCGAGCGTAACAAAGCCCATATGTGCTACAGAAGAATAAGCAATCAGCTTTTTCATGTCTTCCTGAACAAGGGCGACCAGCGATGTGTAAATAATGGCAATGACGCTGAGCCAGAAAACCATGGGCGTGAAGAATTCGGTGGCTTCGGGTAACATGGGAATGGAAAAGCGCAAGAACCCATATCCACCCATTTTCAGCAAGACGCCTGCCAGAATTACAGAGCCTGCAGTCGGCGCTTCCACATGCGCATCTGGAAGCCATGTATGAACAGGCCACATTGGCATTTTCACAGCAAAGCTGGCGAAGAATGCAAGCCAAAGAACCATTTGCAAGTCACGGGCAACTGGATTGGCGATCAAATCAGGAATGCTGGTTGAATCTGTTTGCACATAGAGCGTAATCAGCGCCAAAAGCATCAAAACAGAGCCCAGCAAGGTATATAAAAAGAATTTATAAGCCGAATAAACGCGGCGTGGGCCACCCCATACCCCGATAATAATAAACATCGGGATCAAAACGGCCTCGAAGAATACATAAAAGAGTACCGTATCCAGCGCGCAGAATGTACCAATCATAAG
This sequence comes from Alphaproteobacteria bacterium, assembly GCA_046541095.1. Taxonomy (GTDB): domain Bacteria; phylum Pseudomonadota; class Alphaproteobacteria; order Micavibrionales; family Micavibrionaceae; genus UBA2638. The sequence continues at coordinate 17,820 of JBKHDZ010000004.1, read as the reverse complement.
GCTTTCCAGCAAAAGGAAAGCTGCCATATATTCGCGCACGCGGGTTTTGATGGAATTCCAGCTGGCCAGAATACAAATCGGCGTTAAAAATACCGAAAGCAGAACAAAGAGAATGGATATCCCATCCACGCCCATGTGATATTCTATGCCCAGTGGTTTAAACCAGCTGCTTTTTTCAACGAACTGGAAATCGGCATTGGAGGGGTCAAAGCGCATGAGCATAAACAGACCAAAGGCCAGCGTGAACAGCGAAATGAACAGGGCAACATCCTTGGCATTGCTCGCCACGTCTTCAGGCTTGCCATTAATGCCGAAAATAATAAGCAATGCCCCGATTGCGGGCATAAAGGTCATAATCGTGAGTAGCGGAAATTCAACCATGGTTAGATATTAAACACCCCTTATTATTGTCCCGACCGGAGAAAAAACCATGTCGCCAGCCCTATTAACGAAATCATCATTATAAAGGCGTATTGATAGATATAGCCTGATTGGAAACGGCTCATTATTTTTCCTATTCCCTGTGAAGCATTGGCGCTGCCATCGGGGCCGAATTTATCGATAATGTTTTTATCTCCCGCTTGCCAGAAGAAAAAGCCGAGCTTTACAGAACTTTTCACAAACAAACGGTCATAAATCTCATCAAAGAACCATTTATTGAAGAGCAATGTATGAACCGGCTTGAAAGCCCGTGTGAACTTTTGCGGCAAACCTGTTGAAACAATGTAGAAAATGTAAGACAGAATAAGACCAAGTAAACCGGCACCAAGAGGCAGGAGTTTTACCCATTTGGGAACATTATGCCCCGCTTCCACCGTATCATTCTCGGGCAATACAAAAAGAGAATCGCGCCAAAAATCTTCTTTTGCAGTTATTGCGAAATCTTTACCATCGACGGCGTGTACGTCATGATGTACGTCTTCATCCTGATCAGCAAGTATCTCATCTGTATGATCATCAGCCTTGCTTTGGTCTTTATCGGCATCATGATGGGCTTGTTCGTAATGATCTTCCCCATGATGGGCAGAACCTACAAAGCCTTGATAAAACACAATCCCTGCAAATAAGGCCCCTGCGGCCAGAACATAAAGCGGAACCAGCATAACGGTAGGCGATTCATGAACGTGATCCATTGTCTTTTGATCAGCGCGGGGCTGGCCATGGAAAGTCATAAAGAGCAAGCGCCCCGAATAAAATGCCGTCATGACTGCGGCGGCAATACCCATCCAGTAAGCAAAGTGGCCGAACCATGTTTGATCGGCCCATGCGGCCTCCAAAACAATATCTTTAGAATAAAAGCCGGATAATCCATAAACATAGGGAATACCTATTCCCGCAAGAGCAAGTGAGCCAATCCACATCAGCGCATAAGTTTTGGGAACAAGTTTATAAATGCCGCCCATATTGCGCATATCCTGTTCATCGGACATGGCGTGGATAACCGACCCGGCGCCAAGGAAAAGCAAGGCTTTGAAAAACGCATGCGTCATAAGGTGAAACATTGCCGCTCCATAGGCTGATACGCCTAGGGCAAAGAACATATAGCCAAGCTGGGACATGGTGGAATAGGCAATGACGCGCTTGATATCAAATTGTGTCAGACCGATTGTAGCCGCGACAAAAGCCGTACAAGCTCCAAGAACACAAACAACCATAAGGGCCGTTGGCGCAAATTCAAAAACAGGGGACATCCGTGCAATAAGGAAAACCCCAGCCGTCACCATGGTAGCAGCGTGAATAAGAGCAGATACAGGCGTTGGGCCTTCCATCGCATCGGGAAGCCATGTATGCAAGCCTAGCTGGGCCGATTTACCAATCGCCCCCATAAAAAGAAGCAAACACGCCAATGTTAAAGCATGCACTTCATACCCGAGAAAATTAAATGTGGCATCACTATAAGATTCAACATCGGCAAAAATGACGTCGAATTCTACGCTACCGAACACAATAAAGAGCGTCATTATACCCAGAGCCAGACCGAAATCTCCTACTCTGTTTACAATAAAGGCCTTTTGCGCAGCGGCATTGGCGCTGTGCTTTTGATTCCAGAAGCCAATCAACAAATAAGAGGCAAGGCCAACACCTTCCCAGCCGAAGAAAAGCTGAAGCAGGTTGTCGGCTGTAACAAGCATGAGCATGGCGAAGGTAAACAAGCTGAGATATGCCATAAAGCGCCCTTTAGCGGGGTCATGGCTCATATAGCCGATAGAATATACATGCACGCAGGCGGACACGATATTGATGACGCACATCATCACAACAGAGAGTGTATCAATTTTTAAAGCCCAGCTGACATTAAATGACCCGCTGACAATCCATTCACTCAAAACCGTTGTGTAGGATGCCCCGCCGCCCATCGCCACTTCGTAGAAAAGGATAACAGAGCATATAGCGGCCACGATCACAGAGCTGCATGTGATAATCTGACACCCTTTATCACCAATCTGGCGACCAAAAAGCCCGGCCACGACAAAGGCAAGTAACGGCAGAAATACGGCGAGTAATTCCATAGTAATCTATCCCCTCATCCCTGAAATATCTTCTACAGCGATAGAGCCTTTATTGCGGAAGAAGACAACCAGAATTGCAAGGCCGATAGCGGCTTCGGCTGCCGCCACCGTTAGAATAAACATGGTGAAGATTTGCCCGGTCAAATCATGTAAATAAGCAGAAAAAGCAACAAAGTTGATATTGACGGCCAATAGCATCAATTCAATCGACATCAATATAACAATCACATTCTTTCGGTTTAGAAAGATACCGAAAACCCCGATTGTAAAAAGGGCTGAGGCCAATATCAGATAATGTTGAAGGCCGATTTCCAGTGCATTGAATTCCATCTTTATGCTCCTGTCCTTGGCGTAACTTTCACAACTTCCATGGCATCTTCAGGGCGGCGTGCATATTGCTCTCCGACCTTTTGGCGCAATACACCCGGGCGCACACGGTGAGTTAGAACAATCGCGCCGATCATGGCAACCAACAAAATTATTCCCGCCAACTGAAACGCATACACATAATCGGTGTATAATTTCATACCTAAAGCTTCGGTGTTGGAAATCGCGAGTTTTTCATCGCCCGCTATAGGATTGGCGATATTCTCGGCAACGGCGCTGTAGTTCCATCCGGCATAAATAAAAGCCAGTTCAATCAGCAAGACAATGCCCAAAAGCAAGCCCAAAGGCACATATTGCATTGCCCCTTTACGCAAATCGGAAAAGCTGACATCCAGCATCATAACAACAAACAAAAACAGCACGGCAACGGCGCCGACATAGACAATGACAAGGATCATGCCGATGAATTCCGCACCCAGCAAAATAAACAGTCCTGCCGAATTGAAAAATGCCAGAATCAAGAACAAAACAGAGTGCACAGGGTTGCGCGCCGTTATCACGGCAATCGCGCTCATGACGAGCACCCCTGCAAAAAGATAAAAGGCCAGAGCCTGAATAATCATTGAAACGTTCCGATAGTTAACTAGAATTTTAAAGACAAATCTTATTTTATACTTTTTCTAATCTTTTCAAATGAATACTGCAAGGCTGTATTGTGAAAAATATTGCATCTATCTTGATTTTTTTTACCCCAATGCATCATAGCTGTGTTGAGGTATCTTCAAAATATAATTGCGAAGAGAATTTTGAAAAAATTATTACCACGGCTCACCTGATTATTGATCTTTTCCTCAAGCTCCGCTTTTTCACAAGATAATCAGAATTTTACAAGTCTTTCTTAGGGTATTATGATGCCCTTGATGGTGCCGGCGCAGCCGATTTTCATTTTGAATACAGGCCGGATAAGCGCTTACATTTCGCATATTTCCAATACGGGATTTGATAGCAATAATCCCGGGAACGAAGTCATCGGGCTATATTGGGACTATCCGGCGGGTGAAATGTTCTAAACTATATATTTTAGCGATAAGGCGCATCAGCCGCCAAATTAGCCGCTAGCTGCGCTTCCCAGCGATCACCGTTTTCTAGAAGCTTGTCTTTGTTATAAAACAACTCTTCGCGCGTTTCCGTAGAAAATTCGAAATTCGGGCCCTCCACAATGGCATCCACGGGGCAGGCTTCTTCACATAGGCCGCAATAAATACATTTGGTCATGTCAATATCATAGCGAGTGGTACGGCGTGAACCATCTTCGCGCGGTTCGGCCTCGATTGTAATAGCAAGCGCCGGGCAAATGGCCTCACATAATTTACAGGCAATGCAACGCTCTTCACCATTTGGATAACGGCGCAAGGCGTGCTCTCCACGAAAGCGCGGCGAAATAGGCCCCTTTTCATGCGGGTAATTCAAAGTAACGCGCGGCATAAAGAACATATATTTTAAGGTAAGCAAAAATCCTTTTGCTATTTCAGCCAATAAAAAAGACTGCGCATTTAAAGAACTCATTTTAATTCCTATCCTTTTTATTACTGGGGCAACGCATCAAAAGTAACCAATATGCCTGACACAAGCACAACCCATATAAGAGTAAGCGGCAAAAACACTTTCCAGCCCAATCGCATGAGTTGGTCATAGCGGTAGCGCGGCAAGGTTGCGCGCGCCCATAAAAAGACAAACATAACCATCATGGTTTTTATCGCAAACCAGATTATGCCCGGCACAAGGGCCAATATTTCGACAAGACCGCCGGGAAGCCACATGGAAAATGGCGGCAACCACCCCCCTAAAAACAAAATGGTGGTCATGGCGCTCATTAAAATCATGGCTGAATATTCGCCCAAAAAGAACAGCGCAAAGGCCATGGCCGAATATTCCACCATAAAGCCACCTGTAATTTCGGATTCACCTTCAGGCAAATCAAAAGGCGCGCGGTTTGTTTCGGCCAGAATGGAAACCAGAAATACTATGAACATAGGAAATAAAAGTAATTGCATCCATATCGGTCGCGGCACTTCAACAATTTCCGATAAATTCAAAGAGCCAGTGCACAAGATCACACAAACGATGATAAGTCCCATTGACACTTCGTATGACACCATTTGCGAGGCGCTGCGTAAACCGCCCAGAAACGCATAGCGCGAATTGGATGCCCAGCCCGCCATAATGACCCCATAGACCATCATGGAAGATATTGCGAATAGATATAAAATGCCGACATTGATATTGGCCAGCACCCATCCTTTATCAAAAGGAATGACAGCCCAGGCCATAAGGGCCAGAGAAAACAAAAGCATGGGCGCAAGGATGAAAACGGGCTTATTGGCCTGTGAAGGGATAATGATTTCCTTGGAAAACAGCTTTAGCCCGTCCGCTATAGGCTGTAAAAGGCCAAAAGGACCAACCATCATAGGCCCTTGGCGGCGTTGCATACCGCCCAAAACCTTGCGCTCTGCGTAAGTGTAATAAGCAACAGTCAGCAAAACGCCCACAGTTACCGCGAGAATTCCCGCCACAGTCCATATAGTCCAGTCCAGTTCATATATTCCGGTTATTTCGATCATTTGTATCAGGCGGCCTTAACGCTGTTTGTTTTCTTGATAAATTGCACGAGATCGGGCTTGAAATAATTTGGCCCTTTTAAAACCTTACCATCACTTTCACGGCGTATTGGCTTGCCATCCTCGCCCAGCTTGGACATGTTCGAGCGATGCACTTCGGTAAAGGCGGGCATTTTCTGGTCTTGCAACCCGAAAGAGAGGTAAGCCCCATCCAGTACGTATTGCAAATCGGTCAGAGCATCCAGAACCTCGACGACATTGCCATCATTCAGAGCCTCTTGTAATTCCTCAAGTTCTTCCGATAACAAGTTGATGCGCAAGGCATTTGTTTTGCTGTCATTTATGTTTGGCTGTGCCAAAACAGGAAGTCCGTAGGTTTCGTGGAATTCCTGAACCATGTCTAGAGTTGTACGTGTCATTCTGCGGCCTCCTGTATTTGCTCATCTTCTTTTTGAGTTTTTCCAAAACTGGATTGGCATTCGCGCATGGTTTTTGATGCGCGGGCAATCGGATTGGTTAAATAGTAATGGGAAACGGGGTTTTTGAAAGGCTCTTTTCCAATCTTGCCTTTTTCACCAAATGCACCCCATTTAGCAGGGGTTAATTCATCAATTTTTTCAAGGCGTTTCCAGTTTTTATTGATGTGCGCTCTTAATTGCTGAAGGGTATTATAGGGCAATGGTTTTTCAAGCGCTTGTGATAAGGCGCGGATAATTTTCCAGTCCTCGCGTGCCTCGCCAACAGGAAATACGGCTTGACGTGCTTGCTGTATGCGCCCTTCTGTATTTACATAGGTAGCGTTTTTCTCGGTATAGGCCGCGCCCGGTAAAATAACATCGGCGCGCGCAGCGCCGTGATCGCCATGATGACCCTGGTAAATCACAAATGTTTTCCAGCCGATTTGAGCGCGGGCATCAAATTCATCCGCATTCAGCAAATATAAAGCCTGGATAGAGCCATCTTTGGTGCCCTCAATAATCTCTTTAAAAGCCTTTCCTCCGGCCTGCGGCAGGAAGCCAATATCAAGCGCCCCTACTCTGGAGGCAGCGCTCTGCAATACATTAAAGCCATTCCAGCCCTCTTTGACTACGCCGAGCTTCTCTGCCGCGCCATGTAGCATATGATGAATGGCTTCGCCATCATCGCGGCAAAACGCGCCATTACCAACAATTATCATGGGTTTTTCGGCTTTTGATGTTTTGGAAAAATCCTTTGCAAATTTTTCAAAATCCTGCGGCGTTGTACCCACATGTGAAAAGGGATAAGTCAGATCGTCCTCTTCGCCGATAACATAGATGGGCACGCGGCGCTCCAGCCATGCACGGCGAATGCGCGCATTAATCATGGTGGCTTCATAGCGTGGATTGGTGCCGACAAGAATAATTGCATCGGCTTCATCTATCCCGGAAATACCGGAATTGAACAAATACCCGGCGCGGTTGGAAACATCAAAATTCGCCCCATCCGTGCGGCAATCCAGATGCGGGCTGCCAAATGATTCCATTAATTCTTTTAAGGCAACCATAGATTCAACATCGGCCAAATCTCCGGCTAGTGCCGCCATATGCGAGGGCTTTACCCCTTTTAATTTGGCGGCGATAAAGCCAAAAGCCTGCTCCCAACTGACCTCTTGCAGTTTTCCGCTCTTTTCATCGCGGATATAAGGACGGTCCAGCCGCGCATATTTCAAACCGTCATAGGCAAAACGCGTGCGGTCGGAAATCCATTCCTCATTCACATCTTCATTCAGACGCGGCAAAACGCGCATTACTTCATTGCCGCGCGAATCAACACGGATATTGCTACCCACGGCATCATGCACATCAATGCTTTCGGTTTTCTTGAGTTCCCAGGAGCGTGCCTTGAAAGCGTAAGGTTTTGATGTCAAAGCACCCACGGGGCAGATATCGATCAGATTGCCGGATAATTCGGTATCCACAAGTTTATCCACAAAGGTACCAATCTCCGCATCTTCTCCGCGGTGGAACTGTCCAAGCGAGGGCGCACCTGCGATTTCATCGGCAAAGCGTACGCAGCGCGTACAGTTAATACAGCGCGTCATTATTGTTTTAATTAAAGGGCCTAGCTCTTTATCTTTAACTGCTCTCTTATTTTCATGATAGCGAGAACGATCCATACCGTACGCAACAGCCTGATCCTGCAAATCACACTCACCGCCCTGATCACAAATCGGGCAATCCAGAGGGTGGTTGATTAAAAGCATCTCCATAACGCCTTTACGCGCCTTATGCACCATCGGGGAATCAGTATTAACGACCATCCCCTCTCCACACGCCATAGCGCAAGAGGCCACAGGTTTAGGCGGCCCGCCCTCGACCTCGACCAGACACATGCGGCAATTCGCCGGAACCGATAATTTATCGTGATAACAAAAGCGCGGAATTTCAATTCCTAGCATTTCTGCGGCTTGCAGGATTGATGTGCCGCGTTCAACCTCGACTTCCATTCCATTTATTGTGAGTTTTGGCATGTGGACTTCTTTTAAAGTATTGCGTTTTTTGTTGGTTTTCTGTTTAATCCGCTGAAAGCGTAAGATCAACAGTAAAATCGAATTGATACAAATATATGGCTTTCCGCATCGAAATTCTAGCCCAAAACGAAGAGATTAGCGCCAAAGATGGCCGCGCCCTGCAAATTGAAAAAATATTGAATGAGAACGGGCATCAATGTGAGGTGCGCGTGGTAGATGTCTATACCACTGAAAATCCGCATGCCAATGATGCGGTTTTCCTCTCCAGCCTTGCCAATCCCGTCACCCAGAAAATTAACCCCCGGCTTGAAAATTTTGACTGGGCGCTTGAAATCGGTTTCTTGCCGGGTGTAACCGATAATGTTGGCCATACAGTGTCCGAGCTCTTGGCACTATCCGGCGCGAATAACGACAATGAATGTTTTTCATCGCGCCTTTATCTCATTGAAGGGAAGCTGAGCATAAGTGACGTCGAGAAACTTGCCAGCTCCCTATCAAACAGCTTAATCCAGCGCATTACCATCAAAAGTTATGACGATTTCAAACGCGATGGTGGCATGGATGTCATTGTACCCAAGGTTTCACTGGATAATAAAGGGGCAAGCGCAGATGAGGTCAATCTGGATATTGACGATAACGCGCTTGAAGAGCTGGGCAAGGCCGGTATCCCTAATGCGGACGGCACCCGACGCGGGCCTTTGGGTTTGTCTTTACAATATTTAAAGGCCATAAAGGCGTATTTTGCCAAAGAAGGGCGCAAACCCACCGATATTGAATTGGAAACGCTGGCGCAGACATGGTCGGAGCATTGTAAACACACTATTTTCGCCTCTCCGATAGATGATATTAAAGACGGGCTTTACAAGCACTATATCAAACGCGCCACCAAGGAAATTCGCGAAGAACGCGGTGAAGATGATATTTGTGTATCCGTATTCTCCGATAATGCGGGCGGCATTATTTTTGATGAGAATTACCTTATTACAGATAAAGTCGAAACGCATAATTCTCCGTCTGCCCTGGATCCATTCGGCGGCTCTATAACAGGCATCGTCGGCGTAAACCGTGATTGCCTCGGCTTTGGGCAAGGGGCAAAACCCATCATCAACCGCTACGGGTTTTGTCTTGCCGATCCACACAAAACTTTTGCTTACTTTCGCGATAAAGACAAAAAAATCCCGATCCTGCAACCTGAAAACATTATGAAGGGCGTTGTGGCCGGGGTTGAGGCCGGCGGAAACCAGTCAGGCATCCCAACGCCGCAGGGTTTTGTTTATTTTGATGATCGCTATGTGGGCAAACCTCTGGTTTTTGTGGGTACAATCGGCCTGATCCCGCGCGAAATTAATGGGAAGCCGGGTCATGAGAAAAAAGCGCGCGCTGGGGATAAAATTGTCATGTTGGGCGGACGCGTTGGCCGTGATGGTATCCACGGCGCCACGTTTTCCTCTGTCGCGCTGGATGAAGGCTCGCCAGCAACAGCTGTGCAGATTGGCGATCCCATTACGCAGAAGAAATTCTCCGATGCGATTGTTAAAGAATTACGCGATCAAGGTCTTTATAGCGCGATTACTGATAACGGCGCAGGCGGTCTGTCCTCTTCCGTGGGTGAGATGGCCGAACAATCAGGCGGTTTTCATGTGGAATTGGAGAAGGTGCCTTTGAAATATCCGGGCATGTCCCCGTGGGAAATCTGGATTTCGGAAAGTCAGGAGCGCATGACTTTGGCCGTACCGCCTGAAAATACGGATAAGCTTATCGAGTTTCTGGCTAAACGCGGATGTGAAGCGAGTGTTATCGGCACTTACACCGATAGTGGCCGCGCGCATATCACTTGGAATGGCGATACCATCATGGATATGGATATGGAGTTCCTGCATGATGGCTTGCCGGAAACGCCGCTTACAACAACCTTTACGCGCGGCGGCGAGAAAGAGCCAAAGCTTGATGAGCCATCTGATTATAGCGAATTACTATTGGATATGCTGGAGCGCCCCAATATTGCATCCAAGGAATTTATCGGCACGCAATATGATCATAATGTGCAAGGCACTGCGGTTATAGGGCCGTTTCAGGGCCCAGGCCGCGTTATGGGCGATGCCTCTGTAACAAAGCCGGTATTCAACTCCTCCAAAGGGGTTGTCTTGTCGCAAGGTTTATTCCCGCGCTACAGCGATATTGATACGCATGCCATGGCGCGTGCCGGTTTGGATATGGCGGTGCGTAGCGCGGTTGCGGCTGGAGCTGATTTATACAGGCTCGCGCTACTAGATAATATTTGCTGGTGCTCTTCCGAAGATCCCGAGCGTTTGGGCCAGCTTAAACGCGCCATTCACGGCATTTATCATTTGGCAAAATCCTATGGCACGCCTTTTATATCAGGCAAGGATTCGATGTTTAATGACTTCAAGGGCTATGATGAGAACGGCAACCCCGTTTTAATTTCCGCGCCCCCTACTCTTTTAACCTCCTCTATCGGAGTCATAGATGATATTCAAAACGCAATATCCCTTGCCCCGAAGGCTGTGGGTGACCTTGTGTATATTCTTGGGGATACTTCAGATGAATGTGGCGCTAGTGAATATTACGATCACAGGGGCGTGATTGGGGATAATGTGCCCGAGGTCCATGATGAGCCAAACAAGCTTTTATATAAATGCTACACCAAGGCCGCGCGCAAGGGTTTAATCGCTTCTGCCCTGCCTGTCGGATATGGCGGGCTTGGAATTGCCCTGGCGAAAAAGGCAATCGCCGGACAGATGGGCCTTGATATCTATCTCAAAGACATGAATGGTTTGCGCCTTGATAAATATTTATACTCCGAAAGCACTGGCCGCATTTTGGTGAGCGTTGCCCCGCAAAATGTGAAAAAATTCGAAAAGGCTTTTGATCGCATCAAACACGTACACCACATTGGCCATGTCGCGTACACCAATAAATTGAGCATTAACAATGCATTAAGTATTGAAATTGAGAAACTGGATAAGGCGTATAAACATACGTTTTTAGGATATTAATATGACTGCACAAGCCTTAATCATTGCTGGATATGGATTGAACTGTGAAGAGGAAACTCTGCATGCTTTTGAGTATAATGGTGCGGCAGGAAATATAATTCACATCAATGATTTAATTGATAACATTAAAATTTTGGATCAATATCAGATTCTGGCCATTCCGGGTGGTTTTTCTTACGGCGATGATACGGGTTCGGGCAATGCCTTTGCCCAAAAGATGAAATTGGCTCTGGGGGATGCTCTCATTAATTTTATTGAGCGCGACACTTTGACCATCGGTATATGCAATGGATGCCAGATTCTGGCCAATCTGGGCCTAGTTCCCGCACTGGATGAGCGCTATGGCGAGCGCAATGTTGCTGTAACTTATAACAGCTCCAACCGCTATCAATGCCGCTGGATTGATATTAAAACTGAAGATAATAATTCCCCTTGGCTTTACGGCATTGATCGCATGCATATTCCGGTCGCACACGGCGAAGGCCGCTTTATTATGCCGGAGCATACTTTAGAGCAAATGCAAAATGACGGACATATCGCCGCGCGCTATATCAAAACCGATGGCACGTATGCTCAAGAGGAGTTCCCATACAATCCCAATGGTTCCATGGGTGATATAGCCGCCATGCAGGACAGGAGCGGCCGCGTATTGGCCATTATGCCCCACCCCGAACGCGGGATGTTTTCATGGCAGCGCGATGATTTTGATTATTTAAAAGACCAAGCTATACGCAAGGGCGAAAAACTCACCGAAGTTTCCGATGGTATGGCTTTGTTCGAAAATGCGGCGCGCTATTTCGAATGTGCCAAAGCCAAAACCGCTTAAACCGCTGCGTTTATTTACGAAATTAGCTTGCTATAAGCACTTTCTTTTAGTACAAAAACTCCATGAAAAAATTATGGAATAAATTACGCGGTTTTGCCGAAGACGGGACTTTGCGCGCAGCATTAAAAACCCCTTTGGCTGCCGCCGTTGTTGTTGGAGCGCTTTGCGCTATACCTTTTCAAATTGCCTACGGCATGACAGGACGCCGTTCTCAAAAAGTTCGTGATTTCTTTATGAATAGAGCGGCTGATCTCACATCTATCAAGGTCGAGTTTAATGAAAAAAGCGCGCCTCTTATGGAGCATAACGCTATTTTCGGTATTAAGCATGTGGCGCGCGCCGATGCTTTTGTTGTTCCGCACATGCCCAATAGTGATTTTATGATGACCGATCACTTTTTTAAAACGCCTGTCGTTGGTCCTATTTTAAAAATTGCCGCAGAAAGCGCAGGCTTTATACCAACAAGCCAGACTCAGGACAACAAAAAACGCGATCTCGGTATCGTTATTGGCCGTTTGAATAGAGGTATTAATCCATCTCTGTTCCCCGAAGGAACATGTCCTGGCGCAGAGATGCTGGAATGGAGCAAAGGCACGTTAGAGCCCTTATTCGGCGAAGCGGGAATTGACAAAAACGGCAAGGAAGTTTTCCTCGATAATCCCGATACAGTGGCTTTTCAGCCCATTGCCCTGCGTGTCAAATCTATCGATGGTGAAGATGTTCTGCATGCCCCTGAAAAATGGGGCAAATATTCTATGATTTTGGATAAACGCCCCATTGTGCCAAGCCGCATTTTCGACCGTATGAAGGCCAAAGAAATTGTGCTTGATTTATATCCTTTGGAACCGCTTTATGCGAAAAATTTTAATTCCGCCGCCGATATGGCCAATGAAGCCCATAAACGCGTGCGTGAAATCGTCAATCCAAACCAGAGCGAAACGCGTCGCCGCAAGGAATTTCTGGAATGGCGTGACGGCGCACCGCACCAGACATATTGGTAAAGCGCCTAAAGACGATTAATCAATTTCAGGTAAATTTATTTCTGCCAAGCGCTTATTGGCGGCCTCTAGAGCTTTTTCGTACGTGCTACGTTTTAAAATATGGGCCGTTCTGCCGCCGGGTAAATGCAGAATTTTGAGGACAGGATCGTGCGGATTATCTCTATTAGCCACACAGTAAAAATCTTTCCTCACGCGGCGGCCTTTCTATATTCCATGATACGTTTTTCCATCTCGGGGCGGAAATGGCGGATTAAGCCTTGCACCGGCCAAGCGGCCGCATCACCAAGAGCGCAAATAGTGTGCCCTTCAATCTCTTTGGTCACTTCATAGAGCATATCAATCTCTTCGACCGTAGCGTGTCCTTTGACCATACGTGTCATCACGCGCCAAAGCCATCCCGCACCTTCACGGCACGGTGTACATTGCCCGCAACTCTCATGCATATAAAATTGCGATAGACGCGCAATGGCATAGATAATATCAGTGGATTTATCCATCACAATAACGCCTGCTGTTCCAAGACCGCTCCCCGCCTCGCGCAGAGAATCAAAATCCATATGAATTGAATCGCATGTCTCTTTCGGCAAAACAGGTGTGGAAGACCCGCCCGGAATGACGCCTAAAAGGTTATCCCAACCGCCGCGTACGCCGCCGCAATGCTTTTCAATCAACTCTTTTAAGGTAATCCCCATCTCTTCTTCGACATTACAGGGCTGGTTGACGTGGCCGGAAATACAAAACAGCTTTGTGCCGGCATTTTTTTCATTCAAACCAAGACCGGAGAACCAGCTGGCGCCGCGGCGCAATATAGTCGGCGCTACAGCAATCGTTTCAACATTATTCACAGTAGTCGGGCATGAGTATAGCCCGGCCATAGCAGGAAATGGCGGTTTGTTACGTGGCTGGCCTTTATTGCCTTCCAGAGATTCGATAAGAGCGGTTTCCTCTCCGCAAATATAAGCCCCGGCCCCGCGGTGCAGATAGATATCGAAATCCCAGCCCGATCCGGCGGCATTCTTACCTAGTAATCCGGCATCATAGGCTTCTTCAATCGCGCGTTCGACCTCTGAACCTTCATTGTAAAACTCGCCGCGAATATAGATATAGGCGGCGTGCGCACCCATTGCAAAACCGGCCAACAAACACCCTTCTAATAATTTATGCGGCTCATGACGCAGAATATCGCGGTCTTTGCAGGTTCCTGGCTCCGATTCATCGGCATTGACAACCAGATAATGCGGTTTGCCTGAATCTTTGGGCATAAAAGACCATTTCATACCTGTCGGAAATCCCGCGCCGCCTCGCCCCCGTAGGCCGGACGCTTTCATCTCTTCGATAATTTTATCGGAACCCATCTTGATGAGTTTTTTGGTGTTATCCCAATCACCGCGTTTCTGCGCGGCTTTCAAGGAAAATGATTCCCAGCCGTAAATATTGGTAAATATACGATCGCTATCGGCAAGCATTATGATACTACTCCCGCTTTTTTGGCGTTTTCCTGCAATGTAGTCGGGCCCGAAAGCGCCATAGAACCCTTGCGCCCTTTTTGCGACCCCTTTTTGGGTTTCATATCTTCGGCCAGAAGATCTAGCACTTCGGCCATGTTCTTTTCGTTCAAATCTTCATAATAATCATCATTGATTTGCACCATGGGCGCATTGACGCAAGCGCCAAGACATTCCACTTCCATTAAGGTAAACATGCCGTCTTTGGTCGTTTCATTCAGGCCAATGCCCAGCTTTTCCTTGCAGGTTTTAACCACTTCATCAGAGCCGCACAGCCAGCAAGGTGTCGTCGTGCATGCCTGAATCAAGTATTTCCCTACTGGCGCAAGATTATACATGGAATAAAATGTAGCGACCTCGTAAACCTTGGTTGGTGGTATATTGATAATTTCAGCGATTTTATCCATGGCCGCACGCGGTATCCAGCCGCCAAAAGGCGGGTTGGCTTTGGCCCCCTCTTCGCCCATCTGCCGTTGTGCCAAATCCAAAAGCGGCATAACAGCGCTTTTTTGACGGCCTTTGGGATATTTTGCAATAATCTCATCCACTTTTTTGAGATTAGCTTTTGTAAACTCAAAGCTCTCGGGCTGATATTCTGCGTGTAAATCAAATGGTTTTTTCATCGGTCAATCTCCCCGAAGACAATATCCAGCGAGCCAATAATGGAAACGGCATCGGCCAGCTGGTGCCCTTTACTCATGAAATCAAAGGCTTGCAAATGTGCAAAGCCTGGAGCGCGGATGCGGCAGCGATAGGGCTTGTTTGTGCCATCGGAAACCAGATACACGGCAAACTCCCCTTTCGGCGCTTCAACGGCCATATAGGTTTCACCTTCCGGCACGTGATAGCCTTCGGTATAAAGTTTAAAGTGATGGATCATGGCTTCCATAGAGGATTTCATCTCGGCGCGCGGCGGCGGGGAAACCTTGTAATCATTAACCTTTACATCACCATCCGGCATGTTTTTCAGGCACTGCTTCATAATTTCTATGGATTGATACATTTCCTCCATGCGAATCAAATAGCGGGCGTAACAATCTCCCGTTTTGCCGATGGGCACATCAAATTCCATCTCTTCATAAACATCATAAGGCTGGGATTTACGCAAATCCCATGCTACCCCCGAGCCACGCAACATAGGGCCTGAAAAGCCCCAATCGAGCGCATCGCTTTTGCTAACGACACCAATATCAACCGTACGCTGTTTAAAGATGCGGTTATTGGTCAGAAGGCTTTCTAAATCCTGAAGAAATTTGGGCAATTCCTCGCACCATTCATACATATCATCAGCCAGTCCGGCTGGCATATCCTGCGCCACTCCGCCGGGGCGGAAATAATTGGCATGCAGGCGCGCGCCGCAAACGCGCTCATAAAACTCCATGCCTTTCTCACGCTCTTCAAAACCCCAAAGTGCCGGCGTAATCGCCCCAACATCAAGGGCAAAAGTCGTGATATTCAAAATGTGGTTCAAAATACGACCTAGCTCACAGAATAAAACGCGAATATATTGACCACGTTTTGGAACGGTAATACCGAGTAATTTTTCAGTTGCGAGCGCAAAGGCGTGTTCCTGATTCATCGGTGCGACATAATCAAGGCGGTCGAAATAGGGTACAGCCTGCATGTAAGTCTTATATTCGATGAGTTTTTCCGTGCCACGGTGAAGCAAGCCGATATGCGGATCAGCGCGCTCGACAATCTCGCCCTCCATCTCCAGAACAAGGCGCAAAACCCCATGCGCGGCAGGGTGCTGAGGGCCAAAATTCATTGTGAAAGGCTTTATGTGCGTTTCATCGGCGATTTCTACATCATACAACGTATCATCACTCATTTGGCCGCCTCTTCTTTTTGTTTTTTTGTGCTGACCCAGCCATGTTCAGGCTTGGTGGCTTTTTCATCACCGGGAAGCTGGACATCCGTCATTCCTTCCCAAGGTGAGAGGTAATCAAAATTGCGGAAATCCTGCGTTAACTGCACAGGTTCATAGACAACGCGCTTTAATTCTTCATCATAACGAAGCTCGACATAGCCTGTGAGTGGAAAATCCTTGCGCTGGGGATGGCCTTCAAAGCCGTAATCGGTAAGGATACGGCGCAGATCGGGGTTGCCATCAAATACAACGCCATACATATCCCAGACTTCCCGCTCAAACCAGCCGGCTGTGGAATAGATTTCGGCAACGCTTGGTACGTAATCATCTTCACCTGCCGATAGCTTCAGGCGAATGCGCTGGTTTTGTTTGAGCGATAAAAGATTATAGACCACCTCAAAACGCTGTTCCCGTGCGGGGTAATCCACGCCGCAAAGATCCACCAAAAGTTCGAATGCACATTCTTTATCATCTTTCAGGAAATACAAAACAGGCTTGATGCTTTCGCGCTTGATTGTGAAAACAAGCTCGTCCTTTTCAAAGACATATTCAAGAATATGATCTTCCAGTTCTTCTTCAATATATTCTGCTAAATCGGCTAGAGCGTCACCAGACACGAGATGTTCCTTGCTTTATATTACCAGTTCTTAAAATAAGGATTATTGGACAATAATCAAACGGGAAATGCACGCAAATGCAATATTTTTTAAGGGGGGAACCTTAAAAAATTAGCGCGCGATGCGCGTATCTTCCCGCTGTATCTTTTTTTGTAGTTGTAAAAGCCCATATACAAGTGCTTCGGCCGTTGGCGGACAGCCGGGCACGTAAATATCAACAGGCACAATACGGTCGCATCCCCGCACCACGGAATAGGAATAATGATAATACCCGCCGCCATTGGCACAAGACCCCATGGATACCACCCAGCGCGGTTCGGGCATCTGGTCATACACCTTGCGTAAGGCAGGCGCCATCTTGTTTGTCAGGGTTCCGGCTACAATCATCACATCGGATTGACGCGGGCTAGGACGCGGGATCATACCGAAGCGGTCTAGGTCATAGCGGCTCATGTAAGAATGGATCATTTCAACCGCGCAACACGCCAAACCAAATGTCATCGGCCAGAGCGAGCCTGTGCGCGCCCAATCGAACAATTTATCGGTTTGTGTAAGAAGAAAACCTTTTTCATCCAATGTCTTGGAAATCGCCGCCGGTACAACATCTTGCTGATGCGCAGGCGGGACAGGCACATTGGTTTTCAAGGAATAATCCGGTGCGTCAAAAACTTTTCTATCGTGGCTCATAATGCTCAATCATGTGTTTAAGGTTTTGCATGGCTTTATCCCCTCTGCGCGATAAAGCGTCTAAATCTGCGCGGCTCATATGCGGGCCACCGGAAATTTTATTGGTAACCTCTTGTTTTGCGGACTCATATTCGACATAAGGCGAAACCCGCACGCCAAAATTGATGCCAGCCACGCGTAAAAATTCTAACACGGCGCAAGAAGATTTTAATAGAGATGCTCTAGAACCCTTCATATTATTCACATAACCTTCCTAAATCCGGTCTATGCTGATATGCCTGCAAAGCTTCTTCCGCATCTGGGTAGCCAGCCTCATTTAAAGCTTGCAAAATATCCTCGCGCAATTCCAAA
>JBKHDZ010000003.1:0-33215 GCA_046541095.1 Alphaproteobacteria bacterium | reverse complement strand
TCGTGAACGGCTTCGCCCGTGAAGTGATGCAACATTTGCCCATGGAATTCGCCGTCGAAGCACAAAAGCTTGTTGGCATCAGCCTGGAGGGGAGTGTTGGGTGATAAAATAATGTTGTCATTACCCGAATGTCGCAGGCATTCCAGGGTAATCTAAATAACAGATATTGATTGCCTTGGAATTTCATAGAAATTCAGGCAATGACAAGGGAGGGAGAAATGGAAAAACAATATTTTGTTTACCTTTTGGCCAGTAAGAAAAACGGAACACTATACAAAGGAATAACATCGAATTTACAGCAGCGCATTTGGCAACATAAGAATAAGGTGGCGGATGGCTTTACACAAAAATATGACGTAACAAAATTGGTTTATTTCGAAACTTACGATGATCCAGAGAACGCTATTAAAAGAGAGAAAAGACTGTTGAAATATACAAGAGCAGCAAAGATTAAATTGATAGAAAAGCAAAACCCGAATTGGAATGATTTATACGATGAAATTTGTAATTAGAGGAGCGCAAAAATGTCATTACCCGAATACCTCAGGTATTCCAGGGTAATCTAAATAGCTGATATTGATTGCCTTAGAATTTCATTGAAATTCAGGCAATGACATTAGGAATTTAAGGTAATGAACACAGAAAACGGTAATCATCACAGTATTTTTGAAATCAGCGCCGAGCGCACTTTGTTCATTGATACGGAAGAAAACGCGGCTGGCTGGAAAGCCTTTGCCTATGAGCGCGGTGCTTCCTTAAAAGCCAGCGGCCAGTGGGAGAATGAAATCTGCGCACTGTCCGAAGGCCATGCCAGTGAAGAGGCTGCCGCAAACGCCGTGATCGACACCCTCAAAGGCGTGAGCGATTACAAACCTGTTTTGGGGGGAGGCGTAACATGAATTTTTCGTCATTGCGAGGAAGGCAAAGCCTGACGCGGCAATCTATTTTTAAAACCACGAATGAACACGAATGCACGCGAATTTTTTATTTGTGCAGATATTATTCGCGTTTATTGTTATCTATTCGCGGTGAAAACACAAATGGATTGCGTCCACCTACGCCATGGGTTCGGTGGACAAGTAACTGTGCAAGTAATGACAATAAGGAGTTGTGCTTTGGTTAATACATTGAAAAATATCAGCATATTTTGTTTTATGGTTTTGGTGTTTTTTGCGGTCATAGAAACTACAAACATGATTTTCGATTTTGGCATGCCCCGATTCTACGGTATTTTGCTCTTCCCTTATTTTTTGCCGTTTTCTATGGCTTTGGTTTTTTTCGGGATTATTGGTTTCATCGGGCTTACTTACGAGTTTTTCGAAAAAGTGAAGCTGAAATATAAGCTGAAGGGCGAGAGTAATGCTTAACACATGGTATGTATTGGCGATGGTGTCCGGCGCGGGGCTCGCGGCGCGGAATTTGCTGTTCAAGCATGTGAACCACAAGCTGGATGCAGCCTTTGCCGCGTTGGTTCTGGCGCTCGCAATGACGCTCGTATCGGTGTTGTACTATATGTATCAGCGCACCTCAACGGGGCAGAGCATGATGAGCTTTAATACCGATCCGGCCTCCATCACTCTGGCCGCCATCGCTGGGGCGGGCGTGGCTTTTGCCAATATCACATTGGCGCTGGCCTATAAAGCGGGCGGGTATGCGTCTTTAACGGCGTTGTTGCAAAACGGGTTTGCGCTCACGGTGACGATTGTTTTGGGCGCGGCGTTGCTGGGTGAATTTATAAAGCCCATGCAGTTTTTGGGAATTGCGCTGGTTTTTGGCGGAATAGTTTTAATTACGAAAGGATAAAATTTAAACCACTAAGGCACGAAGACACCAAGATATTGTCAAAACAATTAGCGTTGTTGTAAAAGGCAAGTCTTCGTTAGCTGGAAATGTCAATTTGCCTGTGGCGCTAAAATTTTAATAATAAATATTTTGTGTCTTGGTGTCTTGGTGGTTCAAACAAAAAAGAGGAAGAGCTATGATAAAAATTGACAATCTAAAAGCACAAATCAAAACCGATGAGGGTGATAAGGAAATCCTGAAAGGGATTAGCCTTGATATTCCGGCCGGGGAAGTGCACGCGATTATGGGCCCGAACGGTTCCGGTAAATCGACGCTGAGCTACGTTTTGGCGGGCCGGGAAGAATATGAGGTCACGGGCGGCAGCGTAAAGCTGGAGGGCGCTGATTTGCTGGAGATGGAGCCGGAAGAGCGCGCCGCCGCCGGAATGTTTCTGGCGTTTCAATACCCTGTGGAAATTCCGGGTGTGAATATGAGCACGTTTCTTAAAACTTCCATCAATGCCATCCGTAAACAGCGGGGCGAAGAAGAGCTGGATGCGCTTGAGATGCTAAAACTCATGAAGCAGAAATGCAAAGAGCTCGGCATCAAAGACGAAATGATGAAACGCGCGGTTAATGTCGGGTTTTCCGGCGGCGAGAAAAAGCGCAATGAAGTGTTGCAAATGGCGATGCTGGAGCCGAAATTCTGCGTTCTGGATGAAACCGATAGCGGCCTTGATATTGATGCCCTGAAAGTGGTGGCCGATGGCGTGAATGCCATGCGTTCGCCAGAGCGTTCTTTCCTTGTCATCACGCATTACCAGCGCTTGCTGGATTATATCAAGCCGGATGTCGTGCATGTACTGGCCAAAGGCAAGATTGTGAAATCTGGCGGCCCTGAACTTGCCAAGGAGCTGGAAGATAAGGGTTATGGTGAATTTATTGAGGAAGCGGCCTAAGCGATGAAAAACGCATTTCATATTTTACTGGCTTTACTAGTTGTTGCGGGATTAAACACTCCGGCCAAGGCGAGTACCTTTTATGAATGTGATGTAAACGCGAAGGTCAAGGCTTCTGCCGTGCAAGAAGGGCAGTATGATATTCACATCAAAAGATCGATTATTACAGATGGTAGTGCATCGATTGGTTCACCTTGTTTTTCAATATTTACTTTCACAAAGACGGCTGAAATTCAGGGCGAAGATATTCCGGTCAATGAAATGATTACGCTGAAATTCCGTTCATATTCAGGTATGGGCTCCGAAGGGCCGGTCAGTAGCGAAATATGGATTTACGAAGATAATAAAGAAGAAAGTGGTGACAAGTAATTATGACAGCAGCAGCAAAGAACAATATCATGGAATTTCCCAAAAAATCGCCGTACGTGCCGTGCGATGATGATACGTACACGGCCTGCAAATTGCCCAAAGACGTGCCGGATTGGCTCAAAGAAGCGCGGGTGGATGCGTTTAAGCGGTTTCAAAAGCAGGGGCTTCCCACTCCCAAACTGGAGCGCTTTAAATATACCAATGTGGCCAAATATGTAGGGCAGTGGGATGGCGTTTTGGCAGAGCCCAAGATCCAGGTTGAGAGTGAATATGTATCCGCGCTTGTGGATAAGTGGGATGGGGAAAACTGGATCAAAGAATTGCTTGCGGCCAACCCG
This sequence comes from Alphaproteobacteria bacterium, assembly GCA_046541095.1. GTDB lineage: Bacteria > Pseudomonadota > Alphaproteobacteria > Micavibrionales > Micavibrionaceae > UBA2638. The sequence continues at coordinate 29,768 of JBKHDZ010000003.1, read as the reverse complement.
CCGGGTTTGGAAAAATATGCTGACACAGCACTTTGGGATTTGAACACGGCTTATCTGCATGATGGGCATGTTGTGGATATCCCTGTGGGTAAAATTGTGGATGAGCCTATTCACCTCAAAATTACCGGCGAAGATGATAGCTATAGCTCCCAGCGCTTTATTGTGCGTGTAGGTGACAATGCGCAGGCTACTTTGATCGAGGACTTTGGAGGAAACGGCGAATATTGGCGCAACCGCGTATCGCAGATTCTTCTTGGTAAAAATGCGCGCCTTCATCATATCATCATCCACAAAGATAGTGATCACGCAGCCTATACGCAATTTACGCATGTGCAAATGGACCGCGATGCGCATTATGACGGCTTTGCCCTGAATACGGGCGCGGCGATGATGCGTCATCAAATTCACGCTGATTTGAATGATGTGAACGGCCATGCGAGCCTTAACGGCCTGAACCTGTTAAAGGATAAACAGCATGCCGATACGACCATCCTCGTTAATCACAGGGCAGCGCATTGTTCTTCCAACCAGTTTTACCGCAATATTCTGGATGATAGCGCGCATGGCGTTTTCCAAGGCAAAGTGCATGTATTTGAAGATGCGCAGAAAACAGATGGCTATCAGCTATCCAATACGCTTTTGCTTACCGAAAGCGCGATCATGGACACCAAGCCGGAATTAGAAATCTACGCCGATGACGTGCAATGCTCGCATGGTGCAACAACAGGCCAACTTGATGAAGAGCCTTTATTTTACCTGCGCTCACGAGGGCTAAGTGAAAAACAGGCGCGTTTTCTACTCATTCAGGCCTTTGTCGGCGAGGTTCTGGACAAGGTGGAAAATGAAGCAATGAAAGAGCGTTTGGAGAAAGATGTAATAACATGGCTGGAAACACAGCTTTAGAGATGAATATCGATGCTTTTCGCTCCATGCGAAAGGATTTCCCCGTTTTGCGACAAAGCATGAACGGCAAGCCTTTGGCGTATCTGGATACGGCCTCCAGCGCGCAAAAGCCTATGGCCGTGATTGAAGCCATGCGCGAGATTTGTGAATTGCGCTATTCCAATATTCACCGCGGTCTTTACAGACTTTCTCAGGATTTAACAGCCGAATATGAAGGTGTACGCCAAAAGGCGGCAGAATTTCTGGGCGCGAAAAGCGATAAGGAAATTATCTTTACGGGCAATTCAACGGAAGCCATAAATCTGGTGGCCGCCAGTTGGGGCGGGGCGCATTTAAAAGAGGGCGATGAGGTTATCCTCACCGCGATGGAACATCACGCCAATATCGTGCCTTGGCAGTTATTGCAGGAAAAAATCGGGTTTAACATCAAAATTGTTCCCATCCTGCCTGATGGCACATTGGATTGGGATAAGCTGGATGGTTTATTGAGCGCGAAAACGCGGCTTGTTTCTTTTGTGCATATTTCCAATGCGCTGGGTACGATAAACCCCGCCAAAGAAATAACCGTCAAGATTAAAGCGTATAACAAGGATATTATGGTCTTGATTGATGGCTCTCAATCGGCCGTTCATATGGATGTTGACGTGGCCGATCTGGGCTGTGATTTCTTTTGTTTTACAGGGCATAAATTATATGGCCCCACGGGCATTGGCGTTTTATATGGGCGCGCCGAAGTGCTGGAGAATATGCCGCCCTATCAAGGCGGCGGCGACATGATCGACAAGGTCAGCTTTGAAGGCACAAGTTTTAAAGAGCCGCCCTATAGGTTCGAAGCCGGAACCCCGCCCATTGCCGAAGTGATCGGGTTGGGCGCGGCTATTGATTATATAAGTGCGATTGACATGAAAGCGCTTAACACTCATGAAGCTGAAATGCTGCGCCTTATGACGATGGGGCTTAAAAGTATTGATGGCGTTTCACTTTACGCCGATCTGGACAATAAGGCGGGTATTGTATCGTTCAATATGGACGGCCTGCATATGAGTGATGTAGCCGCTATTCTCGATCAATGCGGCGTTGCGGTGCGTACGGGGCATCATTGCTGTATGCCATTAATGCAGGCGATGGGCGTTGAAGGAACAATTCGCGCTTCTGCGGGCCTGTACACCACGAAGAATGATATAGATCAATTGATAGAGGGTTTGGAAAAAGCAAAGGATATGCTGGCATGAGTAAAATGGATCAAGTTGCCGATGAAGAAATGGTGAAAAACGCTGTGGGTGAAGAACAATATGATGAATTGGCCGAGCCGCCTTTGGCGCTCGAAGGGGATAATTTCCCGCATGAGGATGAATTATGGCCGAAAATTAAAGCGGCATTGAAGGAAATTTATGACCCTGAAATTCCAGTGAATATTTATGAATTGGGATTGATTTACAAAGTCCAGCTGTTAGAGGAGGAGCAGGGCGTGCGCGATGTATCCGTATTAATGACGCTCACCTCGCCGGGATGCCCTGTGGCGCAGGAAATGCCCGAATGGGTGCGCGATGCGATTTTGCCGATTGACGGGATTGGGCAGGTGGATGTGGATATTATCTGGGACCCGATCTGGGATCCGTCCTTTATGGCGGAAACGGCGAAAATGCAGCTGAATATGTTTATGTAGGTAAAAAAACAATGTCATCCCGAGTGTAATATAGTGAAGCCGAGGGATCTGAATACATATTGCACAAGATTTCTCGGCGACGCTCGAAATGACAGTAAATTATAAAAAATATGCTATAATAGGAGGTATGATGCAATCACCGATTACGATCACGGAAAATGCCGCCGGGCAAATTAATAAACTTCTTGGTAAAGCCCCGGAAGGAACGCAAGGCGTACGTTTGAATATCAAGCCGACAGGGTGCAGTGGCAATTCCTATGCCATGGAATATATCAAGGCGGATGAAAATATTCTGGGCGATGATAAATTCGAAATGCACGGGGCGGAGTTATACATCCCGAAAATGCACAGCTGGATGCTGTTCGGGATGAGTGTTGATTATATCACTGATGATCTGGGCAATTCGCGCTTTGATTTTTCCAATCCCAATGAGACGGGTCGCTGCGGCTGCGGCGAGAGTTTCCACGTTAGCGTTGAGGAATTGCAAAAACGCCAAAAACAGGCAGAAAGCGAGTTGGCGGAGTAACCGCTGTTTCTTTTAGCGCTTGGCTTGGGCTTGAATTTGCGCTTTGGTTGGGCGGCTTCCTATATTCGGTGTTTTGGCGCGGGCAGGCAATCCCTTATTAACACCGCCTGCAACAACGCCATTCGTGGCTGGAGTTCTCAGCATTATTCTGTACCCTCTTCTTGTTCGTTATTATCAAACATTTGCCAATAAATATTAGCACATTTTTCAAGGTCAGCGCCAGTTTTCCACGCTTGCCAGATTTTGCCAACGCCCATAAGGCGCAATTCCTTGACCGCATCATAGCCCTGATCTTCCAGCTCGGCGGCCACTTCAAAGGCTTTTAGAATAATCTCGACATTTTTCATGTGCTGGCCAACGAGCGTGTCATTATCCGTTATTTTGTCAGGGGAGGGACCTGATTTTCTGGCATTCAGCTTTATTTCTGCAAAGGCGCCCGCCAGATCTATGGCTTGTTCCACGCGGCCACGCTGTTGCAAGGCCGGAACGCGCAGGATGATCGATTTGTCTTCCATTACAAAAGCTTGGGGCAAAGGCCCGCGAATAATGGTAATTGGTGCTTTATTGGTCTCCCAATATGCCTTTCCTTTTGCCGAAGCCGATAAGATGGTTTTAACATCTTCCAGAATTGTTTCGGCCTTGGGGTGGTGATAGGGAGGGTAAATCATCGTTGATGCACCCTTTCGATATGAATATCGCCCGTATCAGAGATTTGCGCGATGCCGGGATCAATCTTTCCGGCAAAGACAAAAGGTGCTTCCACGATATAGCCGTTATCCGCATCATTGCGGCGCACTTTAAAGTCCTTCTCGCCGTAATTATTCTTATCAAAATGAAAATCGATATAAACCGTATCCTGATAAGGCATGGTATCAGGGTTTCGCAGAAGAAGGATATTTTTCGGGCGCTGGTTCACGCATTGGCAATAAAATTCCAGATAATCAATGACGTTGCTTTCGTTTAATATCAGACAGCCATTTTGATTGAGCAGGTGAAAGGGTTCATGCCCGCCATCAATATAAACAACCGTATCGCCCGATTGAAAATATTCCAGTGTAAATGGCGGAGCGACCGTGTGATTTTCCAGGGTGAGAAGAAAGCCGTTCTTGTAAAAGGAGAAGGGCGTGCGATACAATTTGCAGTAGTCGCTGTTAAAAAGCCCGGGCAGGCTTTCATCTCTAACCTGCGTGATAAAGGCGTTTGTATCCTCCGGTGACAATTCTTCGTAACTCATAGCGGTATTATGCGCTGATTCTATCTTTGTGTGCCAGATCAACGGCCTGAATTGCCTTTTCTATCACTTCCGGCCCCGCATTTTTCTCATAGTGCAGGGTGGAGAGCGTTCTTCGCCATGCTTTGGCGCCTTTTTGATGGTGGTAAAGCCCTAAAATATGGCGCGTAATCGATTTGATTGGCGTTTGATGTTCTTGTTGCTGGCGGGCCGCATACTCTATCATTTTGCGTGCGATTTTCTCGCGGCCCAGAATATCATGGTTGCCAAAAATTTTACGCTCGATCTCTGCCATAAAGTAAGGGTTTGTGTAAGCCTCGCGGCCAATCATTGCGCCATCCAGTTTTCCCAATTTCATCTCTGGCTTTGTTGCTTCGTCACGCGCATGCACAATAGATTGAATGGTTTCCAAATCGGTTATCCCGCCATTTAATATTATTGATGCTTGCGGATATTTTTCTTTGAGAGCGGCCACGCGGGCATAATCAAGCTCCGGTATTTCGCGGTTTTCTTTGGGGCTAAGCCCTTTTAGCCAGCATTTGCGGGCATGGATTATAAAAGTTTTACAGCCCCTATCCGCAATTTTATCCACAAATTCGCATAGAAATTCAAAGCTGTCCTGATCATCCACGCCGATGCGGCATTTGATGGTGACAGGTACATCAACGGCTTGTTGCATGGCTTCAAAACAATCCGCCACCAGATCGGGCTTTGTCATCAAAATGGCGCCGATCATACCTTTTTGGACGCGATCGGACGGGCAACCGCAATTCAGGTTAATTTCGTCATACCCATATTCCGCCCCGATTTTCGAGCAGGTGGCCAGATCATGCGGATCACAGCCGCCGAGTTGCAGCGCCAGCGGATGTTCGCTTTTATCATAGCGCAAAAAGCGATCTTTATCGCCGTGTAAAATGGCGCCTGTCGTTATCATTTCGGTATAAAGGCGCGTATGCGGAGAAATTATCCGCATGAAATAGCGAAAATGGCGATCTGTCCAATCCATCATCGGCGCGACGGAGATATGGGGCGTGTTTTCCTTGCTCATACGCAATTATTTAGCGCGTTAAGAGGTGTAAGCGAAGAAAAAAATAACTTGTTGCAGAGTTGCCCTTGGCGTTAAAAAAGAACTATGCGTTTATTTCTTTATACAGCCTTTGTCTTTTTTCTAATTTCACCCGTTCAGGCGCAAGAGCGCGCCGATGCGTTCAGTGTTACAGGCTATCCCATACCGCGCTTTGTTTCCCTGTCTTCGGATAAGGTGTATATGCGCAGCGGCCCAGGCCGTAAATATCCGGTTTTGTGGGAATACCAGCGTAAAGGCTTGCCTGTGGAGGTGGTAATGGAGTTCGATGTCTGGCGCAAAATCCGTGATTACGAAGGTACTCAAGGCTGGGTGCATCGCTCTTTATTATCCGGCAAACGCACGGCCATTATTAACCATGAAGATTTGGTGCCGATTAAACGCAAACCAAAAGAATCTGCGCGGCTTATGGCTTATATTCAGCCCCTTGCCCTGTTGTCCCTTGAGGAGTGCGATAACGAATGGTGCTTTATCGAGGCGCAAGGTTATTCAGGCTGGGTGCAAAGAAAATTTCTATGGGGTGTTTACGAGGGCGAAACAATCGACTAACCTTATAGTTGTGATTTGTTTCACACGTCTTTCCTTTGGCTTCACACGGCCATCCCACCAACACTTATAAATCGTACTTTAAATTTTATATGTACACAGTCACAAATAAGCCCGAAATGGGCGCGCGGTTTTATTCTGCTCTTGTGAAGCTGGCTCAATGCCAGTATCAGGGGCTCGATTCCATGAAGGTTATCCAATATATGGCCGGCGTGCTGGTGGAAACCTATCTGGTTTTCGAAAATCCTGCGGAAACGATGGAGGGCAGTTTTGCCCATCTTTGCAATCTTTTGAAATGCGAGCCTTTTGAGGGCGAATTGGGAGAAGATGTATTGCCGCCTGCCCATATTCTGGATAGCGAAACAGAGCGCGGACGCACGGCTGCGCGCATATTCTTTGAAGACTGGATGGATTGCGAATACGAATTCCACGGCCTTGTGCTTGAGATGATCCGCACAGCGCTTGTGCATTGGGAAATGGAAGGAGTTCCGCGCGAAGAAAATTTACGCCTTTTAATTGATTGCACGAAATTGGCCATGGCCTTTGAAATCTCGGCGCAAGAGCTTTGCGATGCGGCGATAGATTATCATGTCAATAAAAAGGGATGGACTTTGAGCGATTGTATTGGCGCTTTAAGCGCTGTGGCAGGTCGCCGTTTGGCTATTTCCTTGAATTCCAATACCTGCATGATTTTTAAAGGCTGCGAGATTCCCGATAATCTGGATAAAATCGTCTATGTCATGACCAAAGAGGCTGTACGTCTTGGCGTTCCGGCCGGTGGGGATTGGCGCTTCGGGTTGGCCGCAAATGATATGCCGATCAATGCTCCGATTGAATTAATTCAAGGGATGGAACCTGTTTGCTCCGCGTTTTTTGATGTAATTAATTTGCCCAATAATTTTGTGCAGGCTGTTGCCTGTGCCAAAGCCGCAGGGCGCATGATTGCGGTGGCCTCTGGCGGGGAAGTGCCTGATATCGAACCTGCCATTGCAAAGCCCTTGGCCATGTGTGCTATGACAGAAAGTTATAAATATGTTTGTCTGGATTATAAATCTGCGCTCGGTTGATCCTGTCTTTTTTATTTCATCCCAAAAATAGTTTTTTCTTTTTTGCACTTGCACTTGTTCGATAAAGCAATAGCTCGTATAAAGACCTGTTTAAAATTAATGAAGTAAGAAGGTGCTGTTAGATATGAGCTTTGAACAAAAGTCGAGTTACAGTTACGAGGAAATCATTCAATGTGGTGAAGGAAAGCTCTTTGGACCGGGTAATGCGCAATTACCCTTGCCGCCTATGCTGATGTTTGATCGTATTACAAATGTGGATGCCGAAGGCGGTGCAAACGGTAAAGGCGTGATCGAAGCAGAATTCGATATCAAACCTGATTTGTGGTTTTTTGATTGCCATTTTAAGGGCGATCCCGTCATGCCGGGGTGTCTGGGGCTGGATGCCTTGTGGCAATTAACAGGCTTTTATCTGGGCTGGACAGGAGCACCAGGCTCAGGGCGCGCTCTAGGGCTTGGCGGCTTAAAGCTAACCGGACAGGTTCAACCTTCGACAAAGCTGGTTAAATATGTGGTGGATTTCAAACGCGTAATCAATCGCAAGCTGGTTTTGGGTATTGCTGATGGCAAGATGTATGCGGATGGTGAACTCATCTATGAAGCGGAAGGTTTGAAAGTGGGGCTGTTTGATAACCCCGATGCCATGAATGGTTAATTACTTTTGTAAAATTAAACCGCGAATGAACGCTAATGGACGCTAATACAATTTTATTTAAGGATGAAATATATCATATAACTGGTTGCGCTATGTCTGTTTTAAATGCGCTTGGTCATGGCTTTTCCGAAAAAGTGTATGAAAATGCTCTTGCTATAGAACTAAATGAACAAAACATTCGTTTTCATCAACAAAAACAATTTGATGTATTTTATAAAAATAAAAACATTGGTGTTTATATACCTGATTTTGTAATTGAAGATAAAATTATTGTGGAACTCAAAACGATTCAAAAAATTTCTGACTTAGAAAAGGGTCAAGTTCTTAATTATTTGAAAGTAACTGGACTTGAAGTTGGGCTAATACTAAACTTCAAAAATTCTAAATTAGAATGGCAAAGACTAATTTTGAGCAATTCGCGTTAATTTGCGTTTATTTGTGGTTTTAAAAAACAGGGTGAAATTTTATGAAACGTGTAGTGATTACCGGTATTGGAATTGTTTCTTGTATCGGCCTGAATAAGGAAGAAGTTCTGGCAAGCCTGAGAGAAGGAAAATCCGGTATTTCCCTCGCTCCGGAATATGCCGAGTTGGGCTTTCGCAGTCAAATTCACGGTAAGCCCGATATTGATCTGGCGGCCAATATAGATAAGCGTTTATTTCGTTTTATGGGTGATGCGGCGGCCTATACCCATTTATCCATGGAGCAGGCTATTGCCGATTCAGGTCTTGAAGAAAGCGATGTCAGTAATGAGCGCACAGGTATTATTGTTGGTTCGGGCGGGCCATCAACGCGCGCCCAAGTGCTGGCGGCTGATATAACCCGCGAAAAAGGCCCCAAACGCGTTGGGCCGTTTGCTGTACCTAAAGCGATGTGTTCGACGACTTCGGCGACAGCGGCCACGAATTTCAAGATCAAGGGCGTGAACTATACGATATCTTCGGCTTGTTCGACATCGGCGCATTGCATTGGCAACTCTGCCGAACAGATCATGATGGGCAAGCAGGACATTATGTTTGCCGGTGGCGGTGAAGAGCTGGACTGGACTTTGTCCGTTCTGTTTGACGCGATGGGCGCGATGTCATCGAAATATAATGATACACCGACAAAGGCAGCGCGTGCTTATGATTCTGGCCGCGATGGATTTGTAATCGCTGGCGGTGGCGGTATTGTTGTTCTGGAAGAGTTGGAGCATGCCAAGGCACGCGGGGCAAAAATTTATGCCGAGATTACTGGCTACGGCGCAACATCGGATGGCGCGGATATGGTCGCGCCAAGCGGTGAGGGGGGTATGCGCGCCATGAAACAGGCGCTCTCCACTGTGAAAGGCAAGGTGACTTACATTAATACGCACGGCACATCCACGCCTGTCGGCGATATTACCGAACTACAAGCCATTCAAGAGGCCTTTGATGGTAAGCAGGATATTCCGCATATCAGTGCTACAAAATCAATGACCGGGCATTCGCTGGGCGGCGCGGGCGTGCAGGAAGCGATTTATTCGCTTTTGATGATGGAGCACGGATTTGTTGCGCCGAGCATTAACGTTGAAAATATGGATGAGGGCGCGAAGCCGTTTCCGATCGCAACGAGCATGATTGATACTGTCGAACATGACACGGTTATTTCGAACAGTTTTGGTTTTGGCGGCACGAATTGCTGTTTGGCCATGAGTAAGTATAATGATTAAGCATGTTATAAAACTTTTTTGCTTTCTTTGCTCGTTTGGCGCTTTTGTATATGGTTTTTCCTCCACAGCCGCCGCTTTAAGCTGCGTTGAGTTTACCATCGAGAAAAAGCTATCAATGATGCCATTTGATGAAGATGCGGAAAACATCGTTATTCTTGGTGATTTAGCTATTGATGGAGAACTGGGATATATAAGAGGCAATGAATATTCCGAAAACTACGATAGCTTATATCAAAGAACATCAGGACATATTAAAGGCACAAATATTAAAACTGGCGAGCCTTTCGATCACGATATTGTTTTGGAACAACATTGCGTGAGTGTTTGGTGCGGCAGAGCAGAGTCAACAACAGATGGCGTTTTTTTTATAACGCATGAGAAAGAGAGCGGTAAATATGTTTTGCCACTTATGCCCTGCGGAGGAAATATTTTTGCAAATTTGACGCAAGAACAAAAAGATAAAGTTCAAATGTGCTTGCAAAAACAAGTATGTACCGAAAAAGAAGGTTAAAAGAATGAAAGATTTAATGAAGGGCAAAAAGGGCCTGATTATGGGGGTGGCGAATGACCACTCTATTGCCTGGGGCATGGCAAAATCCTTGCACGAGGCAGGGGCCGAGCTGGCTTTCACCTACCAAGGCGATTCCTTCGGCAAACGCGTGAAGCCTTTGGTGGAATCCATAGGCTCTAACATCATGATCGATTGCGATGTCACATCTGAAGATAATCTGGATAGTGTTTTTGCACAGCTTGGGGATAAATGGGGGGAGCTGGACTTTATTGTTCACGCGATTGCTTATTCCAACAAGGACGAGTTGCAAGGGCGTTATGTGGATACATCGCTGGATAACTTTTTAAAAACAATGCATATTTCCTGTTATTCTTTCACATCTGTTATGCGTAGAGCCAAAGAACTCATGAAACATGGTGGTTCTGGTGTGACGCTGTCATATTACGGCGCGGAAAAAGTGATGCCGAATTATAACGTCATGGGTGTAGCCAAGGCCGCGCTGGAAGCCTAACGCGATATCTGGCGGCTGATTTGGGGCCTGAGGGTGTGCGTGTTAATGCTATTTCTGCCGGGCCAATGCGCACGCTTGCCGGCGCTGTGATCGGCGGCTCGCGTAAAACTTTTAAATATACCAATCTGGCCTCCCCGTTGCGTCGCCCTGTCGAATTGGAAGAGCTGGGTAATACGGGACTATATTTGCTCTCGGATTTATCGAGCGCCGTGACTGGGGAAGTGCATTATGTGGATTGCGGCTTTAATGCCGTTGGCATGCCGCCCCACAGCCAGCTTGATGAAATCTGTAAATAAAAATATATATTCCAAAAAGTCGAACTTTCTCCCTTTTATAATTGTTAGTAGAGCAGGTAAGAAGGAGAACAGTTATGATACAGCTTTCAAAAATTGTTGTTTTTGCAACCGCCGCCCTGGTTTTTATGGGCGCGACCCGCATCTCTGCAGAGTCTGAAACAAGTAAGCCAGCAGAGCTGTGGCCGGGAATACAGTCGAAAACAGTAATTCCGGGAGCAACGCCGCAAAAGCTCATGGAGCGCGATGATGCGGCCTACGATACCGGGCTTGATATTTTTACCGACGCGGATGAGCGGGTCAATATCGATTCTGAAAATGATAAGCGTTTTGAAAATATCGACACCAATCAGGACGGCTATATCACGCGCCAGCAATTTTCCAACTCTATTGATGCGGATACTTCCGCCGAAACATTCAAAGAATTTGATACGGATAATGATTCATATATGAGTGAAGCCGAATATGAAGCCTATCTGGAAGCCGATATAAATACGAATTATAACGATTAGGCAGGCATTTGAAACCTTATTGCTGGCTCGTAATATTTAATGCACGGTCAGAAGGTTTTCGGCGATAACATCAGGCTCATCACTGAAAAAACTATCTACGCCCCAGCTTTGTAATTCGCGGGCTTTCATAGGATCGTTTATCGTATAAGCGAGCACAGGTTTCCCCAAATCAATGATATCCTCGACCTGATTGCGTGTTACTGTGTTGCCGTCCAGAGCAATGGCGGCAGCATTAAAATATTCCACCAGTTCACGCCAGTTTTCCGGCCATTGCTCATCCAGCAAAAATCCGCGATGCCAGTCATGGGCCATATCCATGGCAGTTTCTAAAGATACATGGTTAAAGGAGGAGAGCAAAATACGGTCATGGTCATCCCAAATTTGCGAAAGCTGATCCAATACGATTTCCGCAGTTTCTTTTTCACGGCCGGGGCAGGATTTAATTTCCAGATTTAACCCCATTTTTTGGGCAATAAGAACATTCACCGCTTCTTCCAATGTGGGAATTTTGGCCCCGATAAAGCTATCCCCGAACCAGCTTCCGGCATCCAGATCTTTTATAATTTTGTAATCAGTTTGTGCGACCAGCGCATCCAGACCCGTTGTGCGCTGTAAATTATCATCGTGGAAAATGATTGGCACGTTATCCTTGGTAAGTTTAACATCCAGCTCTACCCATTCAATGCCTAAATCCGCCGCGCTATGCAGGCTTTCCAGCGTATTTTCCGGGGCGTAGGCTGAAGCGCCTCTATGGGCAATAATTTTAGGGAGTTTCAGGGGCATAATGTCCTTTCTTTGGTTATTGTGTCTATCATACCGAGGGAGATTTTATAATGCTATCGATTTTATAGCAGTTGTAGGGCAATAGCCTTCCTTTATAGACATAAAATATTTTTTAACGCATTTTATATATAATATTACAGAAAGCAGGATATGGCATATGGTCGAAGAAGGCAGAATTATTGATCCGGAATCACCGCGCGAAGAAATTGTCGAGTTGCAAACGCGCTTGATGAGTTTGGGCTATGATTTGCCTGTGTATGGAGCAGATGGAGACTACGGCGCAGAAACGATAGCGGCTATAGAAAAGTTTCAACAAGATCACGGGCTGGAAATAACGGGCATTGCAACGGCGGATACCTTTTCGCAAATTATTGATTTGCAAACGGAACGTTTTGGCGTTCTGGACCAAAGTCTGCGTGATCATATTCTTGAAGTGGCGCGCGCGCATATAGGGATTGCGGAAAAAAATGCAGATAATTCAGGGCCTGAAATTGCAGAATTTTTAGGACGAGATGATCCCGCAGCCTGGTGCGCGGGCTTTGCCAGCCATATCGGCAATCTGGAAGCCAATGTGTTTGATTATAGTGTGGTTGCAAAAGAAATACTTGGGCAGTTTCGAAATAATGATGCCTATTACCCCGCTGATTCCGATTATTCGCCGCAAGCTGGAGATTTGATATTTTTTGAGCGCGGTTTGGACGGAGATTGGCGGGGGCATGTTGGGTTTGTTGAGGCTGTGTTGGACAATGGGACAATTATCACCATTGAAGGGAATAAAAGCCCGAATGATATTGATAATGAAGAAAGCGCACAATGGGATCCGGAAAATCCAGATAGCGTTCGCCGGGTGGTTTACGATCCCGAAGAGTTCGCAGAAAGCAGAGTTTTGGGCTACGGTAATTTAAGTGAAATGTATATTGCCCGAAATGGCTATGAAGATAACTTTACTCCGCAAGAAGTGCAGCAATTACCGCAATTTGATATGAATAATTTCGCTTTGCCCGAAATTTAATTCCGAAAGGCTTGCAGTTTTTCAATGGCAGGGGCGTAATTTTCTGCGGCGGCGAGCTCATAATAATGGCGCGCCTGTTGTTGATTCTCCAAATTCGGACGCAGCAAAAGAACATTGCCATAGACTAACTGAGAGGGATGATGCCCCTCGTCGGCCAAATCTTTCATCATATCCATTCCGGCTTCGGCATATTGATTTGAAAAAACACTGTAATTTATTAATTTAACGGCAATATTGTGCTTTTCCTGTTCATCACCGAGCAAAGCCAGCGTTTTATTTTGCCAGATATCCAGTGTGAAAAGATTTTCGCTGTAATTCTTTACAACATACCAGTGTGCTTCCTTATTAACGCGCAATGTTACCACGGTCACAAAAAAAGCAAAGCTGACCAGTGCCAGCCCGAGCAGGGACCGCCTGAAATTTTTGCGTGTTTTTGATATTTCTTTTTTCATCGCTTTATCCTTTTATTATATCACAACGCCACTTAAGAATGATAATTCCAAATTATTTGCGCGTTATTTATAAAAAAACGGCCCTGCTGATGTAAGCGGGACCGTCTTAAATTCATGTATTTACTAAAGCTGCTAAATCAGGCGCTTTTCTTTTTGCGGGGCTTTTTCTCTCCGGCGTCTTCGTCACCGTCATCATCCTGCGCTATTTTTTCGCCTGTTTTCTGATCAACGCGTTTCATGGACAATTTCACTTTGCCGCGGTCATCCATACCAATCAGCAGGACTTTCACTTCATCGCCCTCATTCACAACATCCGTTGTTTTGGCTGTGCGTTCTTCCTGAAGCTCGGAGATATGAACCAGACCGTCCTTGGCGCCCATAAAGTTTACAAAGGCACCAAAATCAACGCATTTCACAACTTTACCATCATAAACCTTGCCGATTTCCGGCTCCTCTGTGATGTCCTTGATCATCTTGATGGCTTTATCGATGGCATCGCTATTGGTAGCAGCCACTTTTACGGTGCCGTCATCATCAATATCGATCTTGGTTTCGGTCAACTCGATAATCTCTCGGATTACCTTACCACCTGTACCAATCACATCGCGGATCTTGTCTGTTGGAATTTGCAAGGACACGATTTGCGGCGCATGCTTGTTCAACTCGCTTCTGGATTCGGTGATGGCTTTGTTCATCTCTTCCAGAATGTGCAAACGGCCATCTTTGGCCTGATCAAGCGCAATTTTCATGATTTCTTCAGTGATGGATGTGATTTTGATATCCATCTGCAAAGATGTAATCCCGTCCTTTGTACCGGCAACTTTAAAGTCCATATCGCCCAGATGATCTTCATCACCCAGAATATCGGAAAGAACGGCAAAGTCTTTGTCTTCCTTGATTAAGCCCATCGCAATACCTGCAATCGGTGCTTTTAAAGGAACACCCGCATCCATCATCGCCAGAGATGTACCGCACACGGTCGCCATAGAGGACGAGCCGTTGGATTCTGTGATTTCAGAAACCGAGCGGACAGTATAAGGAAATGTTTCCGCATCCGGGAAAAGCGGATTAATCGCGCGCCATGCCAGTTTACCATGACCGATTTCACGGCGGCCAGGAGGGCCCATGCGTCCGGCTTCACCAACAGAATAAGGCGGAAAGTTATAGTGCAGCAAGAAGCGCTCTCTGTGTTCACCCACAGGCTCGTCAATGATCTGCTCATCCTGACCGGTTCCCAGCGTAGTAACGACAAGTGCTTGCGTTTCCCCGCGGGTAAACAGGGCGGAACCGTGACAGCGTGGAAGAACGCCAACTTCGGCAACAATCTGACGGACTGTTTTGGTATCACGGCCATCAATACGTTTGCCTGTTTTAATAATGGCGCCGCGCACCACGTCGGCTTCCACGCCTTTGAATTTGGAAGTAATGAGGTTGGCATCAATGCCGTTTTCTTCATCCAGAAATTCTTCGATAGCCTTATCACGGGCTTCGCTAACGGCGGCCTGACGCTCAAGCTTGTCCTGAATTTTATAGGCTTTTTCAACGTCCTTGGCGTATTTCTTTTTGATATTCTCGCCAAGTTTTACGATGTGATCAGGTGTTTCTTCCAGATCCCAAGGCTCTTTGGCGCACATTTCGGCCAGTTCGATAATGCCGTCGATGACAGGCTGGAATGCTTTCCATCCTTCCATGACAGCGTCCAGCATGGTTTTCTCATCCAACTCATGGGCTTCGGATTCAACCATCAAGACGCCTTCTTTGGTTCCGGCAACAACCAGATCCAGATCAGATTCTTTCATTTCATCAATGCTCGGATTAATGGCCAGCTTGCCATTCACGTATCCAACGCGGGCGCCGCCAATCGGCCCCATGAAAGGAATGCCGGAAATTGTGAGGGCTGCAGATACACCGCACATGGCAACCATATCAGGGTCGTTTTCAAGATCGTGCGAAATAACGGTTGCAATAACCTGAACCTCGTTCAAAAAGCCTTTCGGGAAAAGCGGACGAATTGGACGGTCGATCAAGCGTGATGTCAGAGTTTCCTTTTCCGTCGGCTTGGCTTCACGTTTGAAGAAGCCACCAGGGATGCGGCCAGCAGAGTAATATTTTTCCTGGTAATGCACGGAAAGCGGGAAGAAGTCCTGCCCATCGCGTACATTTTTAGCGCCCACAACCGTACAAAGCACGGATGTTTCGCCCATTGTCGCCAGCACGGAGCCATCCGCTTGTCTGGCCATTTTTCCGGTTTCCAAAGTCAGGGTTTTACCGGCAAAGTCGATTTCTTTTCTATAAACATTAAACATGGTAGTCATTTTTTCCTTTAAGTTATGTATTTGCGAGCTGCAAACACATTTATAGCGTTAACAGCAGCTCAATTTTTAAAATGGTAAGGGGAGGATATTCGGCGGACTGAGAAATATATGATGGTGTTTCCTATATTTATCGGTCAACCGTATATCGGTTTCCCTTTACAACCAGCCATATACATGGCATTTTTTTGCGCGAATGTCAAAGACTTAAAAAAGGATGCCACATATCATGAATTATCTTGTACTCTTACGTCACGGCCAAAGCGAATGGAATCTGGCCAATAAATTTACCGGATTTCATGATGTTGATTTAACCAAAAAAGGTGAGGATGAGGCTAAAAAGGCCGGCGCGCTTTTGAAAGAGGCGGGGATTAAGTTCGATAAGGTTTTCTCCTCCACCCAGACTCGCGCCAACCGCACGGCGGAAATTGCTCTGAACGAGGCAGGGCAGGGTGAATTATTCGCCAATATGGTGCGCCACCCGCATTTGCGAGAGCGCGATTACGGTGATCTGACGGGCCTTAACAAAGATGAAACACGCGAGAAGTTCGGCGATGAACAAGTACATATCTGGCGACGCTCTTATGATGTGGCTCCGCCGGGCGGTGAATGTCTGAAAGACGTTGTTGAATACCGCGTAAAGCCGTATTTCGATGAAAACATCAAGCCGTTGCTTGATCAGGGGCAAAATATTTTAATGGCGGCCCACGGCAATTCCTTGCGCGCTACTTTAATCATTCTAGGCGTAGAAACACCGGAAACCATCAATGATGCTGAAATGCCCACAGGCGTTCCCCTGGTTTTTGAAATTGAAGATGGCGAAATCAAAAAGCGCTATTTTCTTGGGAAGTAAATTTAGTTCCAAAATTTTTTAAATAATTTTGACTTCAGCGCGCTTGGCGAGATATCCTTATATATAGGTAAGGAGGGCTTTGCCATGACCCGTATTCTCATCAAAATTATAGAAACACCGCGTCTTTATTTCGAAGATGCTTTAACGTATGTACTTTCAATCACAGGTTTGCTGGAAATGGATGCAACCGTATCCCGCAGCTTTAAACAGCCCGCATTTTTATTGCCGCTGGCCGAATTTATGGACAAATGTGGTTTTACAACGCGTGCCTTATTGCGGGAATATAATACGCGCCATCCGGATAAGCCGCTCCCCAATCCCTATGATGACGAGCAGTTTTAGAACCTCTGATTCAGGGTTAATCCAGCATTACCATTTCTATCCAATACTCTTGTGCGGGCGGCTGGTTTTGGACATGTCCAAACATGGCCAATACGCTGATGCCCATGGCGATGATGAAAAGAAGGCCTAAAATAATTCTTTCGTTTTCGATCATGGTTTCCTCCTAGAAATGGATCGGTGATTACGACTAATCTTACCTTTGGAGGATCTCGAAAGTTCTTTAAAAAGTGTTGAAAATAAAAAAGCCGCTTAGGAAAGCGGCTCTTTGTAAAACAAATTTAATATAAGGCTTAGCGGCGGATACCCAAAGATTTAATCAATTTTGTGTAACGCGCTTCATCTTTGCGCTTCAGGTAATCAAGCAATTTACGGCGCTTGGCAACCATGGCCAAAAGACCGCGACGGGAGTGCAAATCTTTTTTGTGTGTTTGCATGTGGTTGGACAGCTCGTTAATACGATTTGTCAGAATTGCCACCTGAACTTCCGGTGAGCCTGTGTCATCCTTTTTGGTGGCGTATTCTTTGATAACTTCTTGTTTCTTTTCTGCAGTAATCGACATCTTTAAGTTCCTTTTACATTATTGGTTAAATACACGAACGGGTTTTAGAATTGCTTTCGTCTTCTCCACCAAAGCCACGGCCATACCATCAAGCTCGGCTATAACAAGATCATCATCCAATCCTTCAAGGCGGTGAAAATCCTGACGGGAAGAAAAAACAAGGTTTTGCCCGTTCTTTAATTGTGAAGCCTCTTTTTCGGTGAGCGGGAGGGCCGGGATATCGTCCAGCGGCTCCTGCAAAGGCATCACAACCTCTTCAAGGGCGGCACTATGGTCCATTTTTTCCAATAATTCAAGTGAAATCGCATTCTTCAGCGTAAAAAAGCCAACAGCCTCGCGCCTGAGCTGGATAATATGCCCGTAAGTGCCGAGTTTTTCGGCCATATCTCGGGCGATAGCACGGACATAGGTGCCTTTGCCGCATTTGACGAGGAAGGAGGCTTGGTTCGGTTCTGCGCTTAGTAGTTCAAGGCTGTAAATACTGACTATGCGGCTCTTAATCTCGACATCTTTGCCCGCACGCGCCAGATCATAAGCGCGTTCGCCATTAATTTTAATGGCCGAATATTTGGGCGGAATTTGTTCGATCTCTCCAATGAAGGCAGGAAGAACGGCTTTAATCTCATCGTGAGTAGGGCGCCTGTCCGAGGTCTTAATCACTTCGCCTTCGCTATCATCGCTGTCTGTTGCCTCGCCCCATTTCACGGTAAAGCTGTAGGTTTTATCGGCATCTTGCACGAAAGGAATGATTTTGGTGGCATCACCCATGGCTATGGGAAGAATACCAGTCGCTAGTGGATCAAGCGTCCCGGCATGACCGATTTTTTCGGGGCTTAAAACACGGCGGATGCGGCCAATGCCTTGCGTTGATGTTAAACCCTGCGGCTTGTCCAGATTAATCCAGCCGTGAATAGGATTGCCTTTGCGTTTACGTGCCATGGCTGGGAGTTATAACTCTTTTTAACAGAAAAGCAAATTATTCAATAGTTGGAGGATCGTTTTCTCTTCTAAGACCTGAATGTAGACCAATGCTACCAGCGCCAAGCAGGAGGCTAGCTATACAAAGATTTAAAGTGGCAAAACCATCGGCATCATTAGGATTACCAATGTCCTCAAAAGCTTGCGTTAAAGCTTGTTTGTCTTGCTCGTCAGCACTATAAATTTCATAGGCATCATAGGCGTAAAAAGGGCTTACAGCAAGAACAGTAGCGCCGAATAAAGTTCTTAATGGCTTCATACTTAAATCTCCTTCAATTTAAAGAGATACTAGGCTAGGTGTTATGTATTGTCAATATGAAAATTTACTCACTTTCCTGATCGCTGTAGTGAATGGAGTTCAGGAGATCATCAATTTTTTGCACTTCATCAAAAGTTTTATCGCGTTTGAAAGATACGCGCGGGGTGAATTTCATATTGGATTGGCGGTTGATTTCTTTTTGAAAAACCTGATGCTCCTCATTTAAAGCGGGCAGGATTTCATCAATATTATACCCGCCCAGTGGCATGACATAGGCGGTGGCGTTTCTTAAATCGGGAGAAACGCGCACCTCGCTGACAGTCACTTGTTTGGCATCCAGCAAAGCTACATGGCTGAAATGCCCGCGTTGCATGGTTTCGGCAATAATATGTCTGAGCTGCTCGCCCACACGTAACTGGCGCTGTGTCGGGCCTTGTTTTTGTTTATTGTGTTTCATGGTAATTGAGCTCTTTTAATCTTGGATCCCGTGGTCGAGCCACGGGATGACGGTAAAAAATATAATACGTCATTCCGCGACTTGATCGCGGAATCTTAATTCAAAATGTTTTCGTACAAATCTCTCCAATCCGGATTGCCTTGTTCGATTAAGTCTATTTTCCATTTACGCTTCCAATCTTTCATGCGTTTTTCACGCTTGATTGCTTGGGAAATTAACATATGTTCTTCGAAATAAACCAGTTTTTTTAACTTATATTTCTGAGAAAAGCCTTTCACCAATGCGTGTTTATGTTCGTAAATTCTGCGTGTTAAATTGGATGTAACCCCTATGTAAAGAGTGCCATATGCTTTATTAGTAATAATATAAAGATATCCTTTTTTGCTCATACTATTTTAGCAAAAAATTTTACTCCACATTGCGCTCTTCTTCGATGATCTCGTAACATTCGATAATGTCACCCTCTTTCAAATCATCGTAGCTTTCAAACGCCATACCACATTCGGTGCCTTCTTTTACTTCCTTCACTTCGTCTTTGAAGCGTTTCAGCGTTTTAAGCATACCTTCATGGATTACGACATTATCACGGAGCAGGCGAACCTTGTTTCCGCGGCGAACAGCACCCATTTCGACGATACAGCCTGCAATTTTACCGACCTTGGTGATGTTAAATACCTGCTGAACCTTCGCCTGGCCGATATATTCCTCGCGTACAGTCGGAGAGAGCATACCGGAAAGGATGGCTTTCGCATCATCAATCACGTTGTAAATCACGTTGTAATAACGGATATCCACGCCATCGCGGGTCGCCATGTCGCGGGCTTGCGCACCGGCGCGGACGTTAAAGCCGATGATAAGGGCGCCGGAAGCTTTCGCCAGCGTAACGTCTGATTCGGTAATCCCGCCGACGCCTGTATGCAGCACCTGCACTTCAACACCTTCGTTTTCATCGGCCATTTTTTGTAATGAGCCTGCAATCGCTTCGACAGAGCCATGCACATCAGCCTTGATCAAAACAGGTAGTTTCGTGCTTTCGCCCATTTCACGCTGTAAGAGAAGGTCATCCATTGTTGTACGGTTTTGCACATTATGGGCGGCTTGCATTTCGCGGCGCTTGCGTTGACGGTATTCACTGATCTCGCTGGCGCGGCGCTCATCGCCCACCACGATAATCTCATCACCGGCCTCGGGCGCGGCGTTCAGCCCTAACACCTCGACAGGCATGCCGGGAATGGCTTCTTCGACATTTTGGCCGCGATCGTTAATCAGAGCTTTCACTTTACCCATTTCGGCACCGGCCACGAAAACATCTCCGATGCGCAGTGTACCACGCTGGATAAGGGCTGTTGCAACGGCGCCGCGGCCGCGTTCCAGCTTGGATTCCACAACAAAGCCGTGCGCCGGACGATCCGGATTGGCTTTTAATTCCAGAATTTCAGCTTGTAAAAGGATTGCTTCTTCCAGCTTGTCCAGATTTTGCTTGTTCTTGGCGGAAATTTCTACGCATTGCACGTCTCCGCTCATATCCTCCACCACAACATCATATTGCAGAAGTTCGGTTTTGACCTTCATCGGATCAGCCGCGGGCAAATCAATCTTGTTAATGGCAATAATGATCGGCACATTGGCTGCCTTGGCGTGGTTAATAGCCTCGATTGTTTGCGGCATGATGGAATCATCGGCGGCGACAACAATAATACAGATATCGGTCACATTGGCACCGCGCGCGCGCATCTCTGTAAAGGCCGCGTGGCCTGGTGTGTCCAGAAATGTAATGGTATTGCCTTCAATGCCATCGCTGGTATTCACCTGATAAGCGCCGATATGCTGGGTAATGCCGCCGGCTTCGCCTGCGACCACATCGGTTTTGCGCATTGCATCCAGCAAAGAGGTTTTCCCGTGATCCACGTGTCCCATAATGGTTACAACAGGCGGGCGCGGCTTAAGGTCTTTTTCGCTGTCTTCTTCGCCTTCTATGCCGACCTCGATGTCGGCCTCGGTGACGCGTTTGACTTTATGGCCGAATTCATCAATCACCAGCTCTGCCGTGTCGGCATCAATCGTCTGGTTAATGGTGGCCATAACACCTAATTTCATCAGGATTTTAACAACTTCACCGCCGGGTTCAGCCATACGGTTGGCCAGTTCCTGCACGGTGATGGCTTCGGGAAGCGTTACCTCGCGGATGATTTTTTTCTTCTCCATCGGCTCGCCTTTGGCGGCCATACGGGCTTTTTCACGCGCACGGCGCTGGGCGGCCAGAGAAGGGCCGCGGTCGCGTTCGAAATCGTTGTTGACGGCCTGTGTTACTGTAATACGGGAACGGCGGCGATCTTCATTACCGCGCGGTTTTGGTGGCGCTTTAGATTCAGCCTTTTTCAGCTTATCGCGGTAGCTTTCTGTTTCTCCGGTGGCCGCATCGGGGCCAAAGCTGCGCTCGCGGCGTACGCCTTCGGCTTCGGCTTTTTGTGCCTTGGCAAGGGCTTTCTCCTGTTCTTGAATACGCTGGAGTTCTTCCAGCTCTTTTTTGCGCAAGTCATCTTCGCTTGGCGCTTCTTCTGCTTTTTCCTCACGTTTTTTGATGGTCGGGGTTTGACGCTTGGGCAGGGTTTTCTTCTCGCCGCCGCCTTCCATAGCTTTTTGCAAGGCTTCAATGCGGGCCTGACGCTCTGCACTGGTTAAATTGGCCAAATCATCGCCGCTACCGGCAGGGCTACCCGCGGTGTCCGTTGTTTTTGCTTGCGTGCTTGCACGTTTGGATCGGCGTACTTCAACAGCCGGGCCGCCGCGCGTTGGCGATGTCGAAGGGCGCGCGCCACTGCTACCGCCACCTTTCAAGCTCAGTGTTCCGCCAAGGCTCAGCGTCTTTTTGCCGCTATCGGCCTTTTTCTCGCCGGACTCATTATTTTCGTTTGTTTCGTTTTCTTTGTTTTTTGCTTCGGTCATACTCTTTTCCAGTTTATGGGTAATAGTAGATATACATCAAAGATGGCTTGAATCAAAACCCTCTTTTTTACAAGAGAGTTTTGAGCGCATCGGCTTTGTATGAAAAATTGGAAAGAGCAGGGTACTAAAGAGCGCTTTGGCGCAAAAGGCGCCAAAGGTGATGATAATTTATTTGAAACATGTCCTAAATTCAGGGTGTTCAAAACGCTCTTTCCTTTTTAGCGGCCAGCACATGGCTTAATTGGCCGCTTCTTGCTTGGGTTCATCTTCTGCAGTAGCTTCATCATTGGCGGCTTCCGCTTCGGCGGCCGCATCTTCTTCTGCAAACCAGTGAGCGCGCGCATCCATGATAACCGCATTGGCTTCTTTTTCGGTCATCTGGCCTTCGCCCAGCATTTCAACCAGTTCATCACCGGCCAAATCGGCCAGATCATCACGTGTTTTAATGCCTTTTTCGCCCAATTTCAGGATTTGATCTGGGTTCAGACCTTCAAAAGTTACAAGATCTTCCGCTAAGCCCAATTCCTGCTGCTTTTCGGCCAGTTCTTTTTGCTTTTCTTCCAGATAAGCAATGGCGCGGTTTTGCAGCTCGATTGAAATCTCTTCCTCAAATCCCTCGATCTGGTTTAATTCATCAATCGGGGTTTCGGCAATTTCCTCGATTTTCGTAAAGCCTTCGGCCACCAGAAGATGGGCGATAACTTCATCCACGTCCAGCGCAGTAATAAACAGCGTAGAGCGTGTCCTGAATTCTTCGGCTCTGCGCTCGGATTCTTCGGCTTCGGTCATAATGTCGATATCCCAGCCCGAAAGCATTGAGGCCAGACGCACATTTTGTCCGCGGCGCCCAATGGCGAGTGATAGCTGGTCTTCAGCCACAACAACATCCATGCGCTTTTCATCTTCATCCAGAACCACTTTGGACACCACGGCAGGTTGCAACGCATTCACAATGAAAGTCGCAATATCTTCGGTCCAGGGAACAATGTCGATTTTCTCGCCGGCCAATTCGTTTACAACGGCCTGAACGCGGGAGCCGCGCATACCCACACAGGCACCAACAGGATCGATAGAGCCGTCACGGGAGGCGACAGAGATTTTCGCGCGGGAACCGGGATCACGGGCGACGCCTTTAATCTCGATAATGCCATCATAAATTTCCGGCACTTCCTGCGTGAATAATTTGGCCATGAAATCTGGGTGAGAGCGGGATAAAAAGATTTGCGGCCCACGCACTTCCGAACGCACATCGTAAATCAGGGCGCGAACGCGGTCACCGTTTTTCAAATGTTCGCGTGGCAGGCTCTCATCGCGGCGCAACACGGCCTCGGCCTTGCCTTGCAGATCAACAGTGGCGTTCCCGAATTCAACGCGTTTTACAACGCCGTTAATGACTTCACCAACGCGGTCTTTAAATTCTTCATATTGACGCTCGCGCTCGGCTTCACGCACTTTTTGCATGATCACCTGCTTGGCAGTCTGCGCGGCAATGCGGCCAAAATCCAGAGGAGGGAGTTCATCAATCAAAAACTCACCCGGCTTGGCATCGGGTTTAATCCGCTGGGCCTGCTCTACGGTCAACTGGGCAACCTCGTTTTCGATTTCCGCATCAGGTTCCATCACTTCGCGGTAGCGTTTGAGCTCGATATTGCCGTTTTTGCGATCAATCACAGCGCGAATATCATGGTCATGACCGTATTTTGAGCGTCCGGCCTTTTGAATGGCCTCTTCCATGGCCACAAGAACAATCTCGCGGTCAATATTTTTCTCTCTTGCAACGGTATCGGCTACCTGTATCAGTTCCATTTTTCTACTTCCTTTTATAGATTGGCTGTTGCTTTAATTAATTCATCCGTCATTACCAGCTTGGCTTTTACCATGGAGCCAAACGGAATTTCCACATCGCCCTGATCTGTTTTCAACAAGACATTGTTATCATTTATCCCTTCAATACGACCGCGGAATTTGCGCTGGCCATTCTCGGCAGGGGTGTCGCTTTCTACTTTCACCTCAAAGCCCTTATAATTTTCAAAATGCTCAAGCTTAAAAAGAAAACGATCAATACCGGGGCTACTGACTTCCAAACGGTATTTACCACTAATCGGGTCTTCCACTTCCATCAAGGTGGAAACCTCACGGCTGATTTTTGCGCAATCATCAACGCCCAGCTTACCAGTTGCCGGGTCTTGTGCCATAATCTGCACGATTGTAGAGCCATCCTCGCCTGTTATTTTGACGCAATAAAGCTCAAAACCCAGCTCTTCTAATGCGGGGTGGACGATATCAGCAATTTTTTGTTCTAAAGGCTGTATTTTCATAAATTTTTTATTTGCCGCTCAGGCGTGCAGGCACGCTAGGCGGGTTCTTCAATAAAATTTTATATTGCCGAGCCAACAAAAAAGGCGGGTCTTTGACAGGCCCACCTACTTTAAAAGTCGGTATATTGACTTTGTTTATAGGCCAATCTATCGTTCTTTGCAAGTTTTAATCATAATTTTTTTAAAGGGAGATTTATCATGTCAGAAGAAAACAACTGGAAAGTTGAATTTCAAAACGCCGCAGGCCAAGATATTTTTGATGCGGCAGGGTATAAAAACCCGGTCACGATGGATTTGGTCACTGAAGACACGTTCGTGCATTTAGGCCTTGTACAGATGGCACATGCAGACGATGAAACACAAAGTTTTGGTTGTGATGTTATTCCTTTAAGCGATACATGGGAAAAAGCTGTTGTTACTGCTGAGGACTTTGGTCTGAAAGATGTTGAGGTCAGAAAATCCGACATTGGGCAAGATGCTATCAATAACGCTTATAATCAGGCTTATCTGGAGCGACAAGCAAGCGGAAATGCCGGCCCTGATGTCGCAGGTGATGTTTTCGGGTAATAGGGCTAGGACTGAAATTTTTGAAATCAAATGTGCTGTCTTTCAAAAAACAGATAGCACATTTTTTTTGCGCCTTTTGCGCCTTTGCCTTCATAAGCGGTAGTCACCCAGTCTGAGGGCTTATTTTGCCAGTCTTTGCAGCTTTGCGCGCTCCATTCAAAGGCTGGGTGATTGTAGGCATGTGTAATCATCCAGTCAGCGAGATAGGGCACATCTGTACTCATAACCAACTGACCGCCCGGTTTTAAGATGCGGGCATAAATATCGAGAGTTTCGGGGCGCACAATGCGGCGCTTGTGGTGGCGCTTTTTATGCCATGGATCAGGATTAAGAATATAAATGCCATCCAGAGATTGATCGGCAATAGAGCGGCAAAGCTGCACGGCATCATCCATGTGCACGCGGATATTACTAAGAAATTCGTCATCTTGAGCGTAGCTTTCTTGAGAAAGCGTAGTCGAAGGATCTGATTTTCGTTCGTTAGATTCTTCCGCTCGGCTTTCGCCTCGCTCAGAATGACATTGTTGCAATAAATCCTTTAAAAATGCCGCCATGCCATTGATATAAGGCTCACAGCCGATATAGGCGTTTTCAGGGTGGCGGCGCAAAAGTGCGCTTAAATGTTCACCGCTTCCAAACCCAATTTCCAGCCAGTATTGATCAAATTTTTTATCATAGAGCGAGGAGGGAGAAAGCGTTGCTTTTTCCGTTAATTCGTCTTCTGGAATAGAAAGTAAGGGCAGAAGCTCCATCGCTTGTGCGCGTGATTTATTCAAAGGGCGGCTTTGCCGCCGCCCGTAAAATCGTTTTTGTTTTTGATCGGTTTTTGTCATCCCGAGCGTAGTCGAGGGATCTCTGTCAAAATAAAGAGATTCCTCCACTCCTTTCAGTCGGTCGGAATGACGGAAATAACATAGCTAGCCAAGAATTTTCTGCAAGCCATCAACCAGATCGGTTTTTTCCCAGGAGAAACCGCCATCGGCATCGGGTGTACGGCCAAAGTGACCATAAGCGGCTGTACGCTCATAGATTGGGCGGTGCAGATTTAAATGCGTGCGGATACCTTTGGGGGAGAGATCAACAAGCTTTGAAAGTGCCTTGATGATTTCTTCTTCCGGCGCCGTTCCTGTACCGTGCGTATTCACATAGAAGCCAAGGGGCTTGGATACACCGATTGCATAGGCTAGCTGGATGGTGCACCCATCCGCATATCCTGCCGCAACGATGTTTTTGGCAAGGTATCTCGCGGCGTAAGCAGCAGAGCGGTCAACCTTTGTCGGATCTTTACCAGAGAAAGCGCCGCCGCCATGGGGAGCCGCGCCACCATAAGTATCCACGATAATTTTGCGGCCTGTTAAACCGGCATCCCCAACGGGACCACCAATAACAAAACGTCCCGTTGGATTCACATAGATTTCTTCTTCCGGTGGCATAAAGCCTTCAGGCAAAGTTTTTTCAATGTGCGGGCGAACCATCTCGCGGATTTCATCATGGCTAAGGCCGTCTGCATGCTGGGTGGAAACCACCACGGATGTCGCGCGTACAGGTTTGTCATCGCGGTACTCAAGCGTCACCTGCGATTTTGAATCAGGCTCGATTTTGCCTTTTAAATTACCGTTATGACGGGCATCGGCCAAAGAGCGCAGTATTTGGTGAGAATAATGAATGGCCGCAGGCATAAGCGCTTCGGTTTCGCGGCAGGCATAACCAAACATAATCCCCTGATCGCCTGCGCCTTCTTCCTTATCAATACCTGTTCCCGCATCGACGCCTTGCGCAATATCGGCTGATTGCTGGTGAAGAAGAACTTGAACATTGGCGGTATTCCAGTGAAAGCCTTCCTGCTCATAGCCGATATCTTTTATCGCGCGGCGGGCCGCTTCTTCGATTTTGTCTTTTGTAATGCTTTCCGGGCCGCGAACCTCACCCGCCAAAACAACTGTATCTGTCGTGACAAGGGTTTCGCAGGCAACGCGGGAATAAGGGTCTTCTTGAAAATACAAATCAACGACTGCATCTGAAATACGGTCACACACTTTGTCAGGGTGTCCTTCTGATACGGATTCGCTGGTGAAAATATAGTCCTTTAATTCCCGCTTTGGCTCATGAGAAATTTCTTCGGTGCGCACGGCTACTTGTCCTTGTAATGTTGACATGTCCTGACTTTCTTTCAAAATAGTGAATGTATGAGATTACATTAGTTTGAACAAAAGTCGTGTTCAAGCGATAAATAAGAGTTTTTAAGAAGTTTCGCAGGTTTTTGAGGATAAGGCTTTAATGTGATTTAAAACGCTTTGGCGAATATTTTCATCTTTTATTTCATAATATGCGCGTACAAGCTTGATCGTTTCTTTTTCATTCATGATATCGCCGGCCAAACTATCGCCATTATCAAATTCATCTTGTTTGTTATCCGCCATCCCGGCGATTTCATATTGGTTGGCATCATTGTCTGGAAAAAAGTAATTTACCGGAACATTCAAAATGTGGCTGAATTGATAAAGGCGGCTGGAACTAATCCGGTTTTTACCGCGTTCATATTTTTGAATTTGCTGGAATGTGATCCCGGCTTGCTCGGCGAGTTTTTCCTGACTCATGCCCATTAAAGAACGACGTACACGGAGTTTGTTACCGACATGTTCATCTACTTCCCGATTGCTTTCTTTAATGCTCAATGCGTCCATATAACTCTTTATCCATTTAAACTTGATATAGCTTTAAGTAATATTAATTT
The DNA here is from genome assembly GCA_046541095.1 of Alphaproteobacteria bacterium. Classification (GTDB taxonomy): domain Bacteria; phylum Pseudomonadota; class Alphaproteobacteria; order Micavibrionales; family Micavibrionaceae; genus UBA2638. The sequence continues at coordinate 2,003 of JBKHDZ010000003.1, read as the reverse complement.
GTAATAGCCAACTTAATATGCCCAAAACATTCTATAGTATGCAACTATCCTTTGGTATATTAAAAGATAGTTTTAACCCTATTTCTTATGATTTGGAAATATTGTACTTTTTTGCTGCTAAAATCAATACAATCAGAAGCATAGTAATCCAAAGTATATGATTAATATAGAATTGTAAGGAGTTTGGAGGAGTAGTAGGAAGGGGAAGGTGTGCCACAACCGCACGGGTTTCGAACAAGTCTATTTTGGAAATTTCCTGGCCGTACCCATCAAAAATACCTGAAAACCCTGTATTGGCCACGCGAATAACAGGCAGGTTCTCCTCTATTGCACGAAAGCGGGCTTTTAAATAATGCTGATATGGCCCCGCGCTTAGCCCGTACCATGCGTCATTGGTGACATTGATAACGGCGCCCGGTTTTTCATCCGAAGGAATAATGCGGGATGGAAAAAGAATTTCATAACAAATAAGAGGGCTAAAACTTAAATTTTCATCCAGGTTTATAACGTCCGGGCCTTGGCCGCGTTTAAAGCCTGAAAATCCTGATACGGTGTCTAAAGGTATCCAGTTTTGAAAGGGGATATATTCTCCGAAAGGAACCAAATGGGATTTATCGTAGCGGTGGATGATCTCGGCATTTTTATCCAAAACCAGAAGGCTGTTGGTCGGTGCGCCATCTTCATTGCGCATAAGAGCGCCTGTAATGAGATAAACATCCTGATTATACAAGGACAGCATGTCGCGCATTTGCATGCGGGTATATTCATTTTGCAGGAATAAATAATTGGTGGCGGTTTCCGGCCAGACAATCAAAGTGGTTGGCACATTTGCCTCGGTTTGCGTATCAGGCGCTGATAAATCAAGGAGCGCTTCATAATGGGCGCTCATTTTCCCGCGCTCCCATTTTTCGGCCTGATCAATATTGGGCTGGACAAGGCGTACGGAAATTTCTTGTTGGGTTTGCGTATCTGGATTGATGCTATTTAATCGCATTGCACCATAACTATAAACCAGTACCATACTGCCCAGTATTAGCATGAAGCCTGTGAGTGCATGTATTTTCTGCGCCCTTTTAATCCAGAGAAAACCAAGTCCTGCACCCCAGAAAATCGTAAGCGCGGTCAGCCAATACACATTTCCGATATGAAGAATTTGCAACATTTCAAGATTGCCGCCCCAGCTATAGCCATAAAGATTCCAGGGAAACCCTGTGAATACATAGCCGCGTAATAATTCTGATAAGGTTAAAACTGCGCCAAAACCTGTGAAGTAAGGCAAAGAGCCTTTAGGGCCGAATAATTTTTTTGAGATATAACATGCCAGCGCCGGAAAGAAGGCAAGCATGGCGGGCAGTCCGCTCACCGCCAAAGGCCAGGCCCAGGCATAGTCATTGCCTTCAACCAGCAGGGCATTGCCAATCCAGTATAAACCAAGGGTAAAATATAAAAATCCGAACAGCCAGCCCGATAAAAAAGCCTGCCAGTTTTTTTGAAGGGCGTGCTGTATGATAAATAACCCGCCCAGTCCCAATAACAAAAGCCCCCAGTAATGATGGGGAGCCATGGCAAAAGCGCTTGCGGCCCCGCATAAAGCCGATACAAAAAACAGGCCCCATAAAGGGGCCGGGGCAACAGATGAAGCTGCGTTTGTTTTAGACATCATCTCCAGTGCCGTTTTCGGGAATATTGCTGATTTTAATGCGAGATACGTGGCGCGGATCGGCATCCAGAATTTCAAATACCATTCCCGAATCATGGGTCAGAACCTCGCCGCGTGCAGGCACACGTCCGGCCATGAAAAAGTCAAGCCCGCCAAGGGTATCGTTTTCCTCGCGCTCTTCCTCGCTTAACATCATGCCGTATTCTTCTTCGAATTCATCAAGATCATAACGTGCATCGGCAATAAGACTTCCATCTTGTTCTTCGGTTATCTGCGGGGCAATATCGGTATCATGTTCATCTTCCAGTTCACCGACAATTTCTTCGATGATGTCGCCAATTGT
>JBKHDZ010000002.1:0-37498 GCA_046541095.1 Alphaproteobacteria bacterium | reverse complement strand
CGAATTTCCAGCAGATCGCCCGCGCCGTAATTATCAACCGTAATGACAGTGCCTATTTCCGCGCCGTCCTCACCGATTGCTTTCAGGCCGATTAAATCCTCATAATAATAGGCATTATCCTCTTCAATCTCGGGCAAATCATCTCGATTAATTTGCAATTCTGTACCTTTTGCGGCAATGGCTTGCTCGCGCGTGGAAATAAGATCGGCTTCGGCCAGTATGAATTTGCCGGAAGGGTTTTTTAAAGTGATTTGTATTGGTGTTCCGTCTTTGGTAAAAACGGGGCAACGTTCCAGCAAAGAAATATCCTCGCCAAAGGGAAAAATCTTGATTAATCCTTTGACGCCATGGGCGCCTGCGATTTTGGCAAGAGTGATGCGTTTTTGTTCGTTCATGTCATTCTGAATCTAGACGTCATTCTGAGCGGAGCGAAGAATCTGATCTTTTACCAGATCCATTCGTCGCTCTCGCTCCTCAGGATGACAAAGGCTTTAATTACTCGCCTTCTTTCTTCTGCTCTTCTTCAGCGTTTTCTTCCGCTTCGGCGGCTTCTTTTTGTACTTCTTCCTGTGTTGCTTCTTCAGCTGGAGAAACATTTACAGTTTCATCAGATGATGCAGAGGCTTCTTCGGTTGAAGCCTCTTCAGCAGGAGCTTCCTCAGCAGGAGCGGCAGCAGCTTCGGCTGCTGCGGCCTTTGCTTCTTCTTCAGCAGCTTTGGCAGCTTCTTCAGCGGCTTTACGCTTCTCTTCTTTTTCTTCAACGCGCATTTTGGCTTTTTCACCCGGAGCCGATTTGTTCGGGCGATTAGGCTGTTTTGGCATGTCGATCAAGCCTGCTTTACCCAAAAACAATGCAACGCGCTCTGATGGCTGCGCACCCTGATCAAGCCAGTATTTAATACGGTCTTCAACAAGCTGTACGCGCTTTTCATCGTCATTGGCGAGTAGGGGATTATAAGTCCCTAATCTTTCGATATAGCGGCCATCACGCGCCATGCGCTTATCCGCTACAACGATACGGTAGAATGGGCGGGCTTTGCGTCCACCTCTTGATAGTCTGATTGCTAGTGCCATTTTTTACTCTCCTTTGGTTTGAATTGGTTCAATCAGTTAAATTTTTTAAACCGCGACGCTCGCTACGCAAACAAAGTGTTTCGAGCATATTCTCGATATCGTTGCGTTCTTTGTGATCGTTGCGGTGTAAATCTTCATATTTTAATTTATCTCCGGCGCTAAAAAATTCAGCGTCACTCTCTCTCGTTTATCTTTTCTTTTTCTTACGGTCTTTTTTCTTGCCGCCGTGGGAAGGCATGCCGAGGCCGGGCAGGCCGCCGCCCATGCCACCAATACCTCCGCCCATACCGCCGAACGGATTACCGCCTGCCATCGGGTTATCAAACGGGTTGGGGCCGAGCAGGCCTTGCTCTTCTTTCTTCAAGGCATCCATATCCGCGCCGAGTGCATCCGGATCCATAGATTGGGCCATCATCTCAAGATCATCCATCTTGCCGCCCATCATTCCCTTCATTTGTTTCATCATGCCGCCCATGCCCATTTTCTTCATCTTTTTCATCATGGTGGCCATTTGCTTTTGCTGCTTGCAGAGTTTGTTTAAATCCTGCACGCTTGCGCCAGCGCCGGCGGCAATACGTTTTTTACGTGATGCATTAAGTAGGTCAGGATTGGCACGTTCTTTCGGGGTCATGGACAGGATCATCGCTTCCTGTTTTTTAATAAAGCTGTCATCCATGCCGGCTTCTTCCAGCATGCCGGACATTTTGCCAAGGCCGGGTAGCATTTTCATCATCGCGCCCATACCGCCCATTTTCGACATCTGGCGCATCTGGTTCAGCAAATCCTCGAAATCGAATTTCCCTTTTTTCAGCTTTTCCGCCATTTTCATGGCTTCATCGCGGTCCACGGTTTCCGAGGCTTTTTCAACAAGGGAAACAATATCGCCCATGCCCAAGATACGGCCCGCGATACGCTCGGCATAAAATGGCTCGATTTCGCTCCATTTCTCGCCTGTACCCATTAATTTAACAGGCTTGCCCGTCACGGCTTTCATGGACATGGCCGCACCTCCGCGTGCATCACCGTCCATACGGGTGAGCATAATGCCGCTTAGCTCCACGCGCTCGTTAAAGCGGCGGGCGGTTTCTACAGCATCCTGCCCTGTCATGGCATCGGCCACCAGCAGGGTTTCTGTCGGGTTTGTGGCCTTTTTTATGGCTTCCACTTCATCCATCAGCGTTTCATCAATGGATAAGCGCCCAGCCGTATCCAGCATAACAACGTCATACCCGCCCTTGGCGCCGTCTTTCATGGCGCGGCCCGCAATATCAACGGGCTTTTGGCCTTCAATAATCTCCAGCGTATCAACGCCTGTTTGCTCACCTAAGATTTTAAGTTGTTCCTGCGCGGCGGGGCGGTAAACATCCAGCGAAGCCATCAGAACCTTTTTGCCCTGCTTTTGCGTCAGCATATGGGCAATTTTGGCCGTGGAGGTGGTTTTGCCCGAACCTTGCAAACCAACCATCAGATAAGCGCAAGGCGCTGCACCGAATTTTAATTCCTGCTCTTTTTTATCGGCCTCTGTTTCGCCGCCCAGCATTTTAACCAGTTCGTCATGGACAATTTTAACGACTTGCTGGCCGGGGTTAACGCCCTTGATAACTTTTTCACCAACGGCTTTGTCTTTAAGAGAGGCGATAAAATCTTTAACCACAGGAAGCGCAACGTCGGCCTCAAGCAGCGCAACGCGAATTTCCCGGCTCACGGCCATGACATCGTTTTCGCTCAAAGAGGCTTTACCTCTAAGCTTGTCAAAAACGCCGCCTAATTTATCACTCAAAGATTCAAACATTTTTAAAACCACCAAGGCTCCAAGACACAAAGTCTAAAGAGCTTTTCTTTTAATCCCATCTTTAATAAGCGGGCTATTGAAATTTATCAAATACCCTAATCTTAAATTTGTTAATTTTAGATATGTAAGAATTTGTGCTTCATGAAGAGGCAATAATTTTTCTACACATTTTAATTCAATAATGATTTGACCCTCTATCAGTAAATCCAGACGATATTTGTTATTTAAAAAACCATCTTTATACGGGATTAGTATTGTTTTTTGCGTTTCAAAATTAATTGATTTCGAATTTAACTCATAGATAAAGGCTTCTTGATATATGCTTTCTAATAATCCAGGGCCAAGAGCCTTGTGAACTTGAAAAGCGCAATCAACAATATCTTTCCCTAAAATATCAAGTTTACTTGATATAATTTCAAAACTTGGTGTCTTAGTGTCTTGGTGGTTCATGAGTTAATCCAAAACCAAATTAGCCCCGCTGAGCGTAACTTCGCCGAGCAGGGGGTACCGTTAAGCACTGATCATTACTACAATGTCAGCTGAAATATTTGCGCCTTTTTACGCAAGATTACTAAACATGTCAAGAAAGATCGTGATTTATTCTATGCGGCAGGGGCTGGCATCTTTGCCGTAACATGCCAGCTGATGTGATCCCCACGTCGCATTATGAACGTAATCGCTTGCAATAAATAGTCCGGCAATAATTAAAACGAAGGCTCCGAGCAAAACAGCGCCTTTTATCATTTCGCGCTTTTCACTGCGGCGAACCATAAGATTATTCGGATATACATATCCCATATTTATTTTGCTCCTCTCCCCCTTGCAATTTTTTGCAAGGTAGCAAAATATAGTGTTCTACTTTAATTTTGCTGCATTATGAAAATATAGGCAAAAATACGAGCATGCCATTGTATATAAGAACATTTTAATGTATTGCGGATCGGCCGGAATTTTTAAGGCCAAAATAAAAGGAATGAAGAAACATGAAATTCATCAAAATGCATGGCTTGGGAAATGATTTCATCATTTTGGACTTGAGATATGCGGGCGATTTGCCGGCAAAAGACAAAATAGCGGCGCTAACAAACCGTAAAACAGGCATTGGCTGTGATCAGTTTATAGCGATTATGCGCGCAAAAACGAATAAGGCCGATTGTTTTATGCGTATTTTTAACGCGCCCGATGCGTCCGAGGTAGAGGCCTGTGGCAATGCGACGCGCTGCGTTGCCGATATTTTGATGAAGGATAAAGGCGTTGATGAAGTCGTTATCGAGACTGTTGCCGGGTATTTAAACTGTACGCGTGAAGAAGATGGCCGTATCACCGTGGATATGGGCGTGCCTCGTCTGGATTGGCGGGATATCCCGCTGGCTAAAGAGTGCGATACGCTCAATGTGCAAATGGCCGAGAATTCCCTGCCAGATGGTGTGGCTGTGAATATCGGAAATCCGCATATTGTATTTTTTCTGGATGAAAATGTAGAAGAGTATCCCGTGTGCGAAATCGGGCCGATCATAGAAACGCACGCGCTTTTCCCCAAGAAAACCAATGTGGAATTTTGCAATATTATAGATCGTAGCACTATAAGAATGCGCGTATGGGAACGCGATGCCGGAGAAACAGATGCTTGCGGCTCAGGCGCTTGCGCTGTCGCGGTTGCAGCCATACGGCGCGGATTGGCAGAGCGCAAATGCCGGGTTATATTAAACGGCGGCACGCTGGACTTTTACTGGCGCGAGGAGGATGATCATATTCTTATGACCGGCCCTGCCACGTATGTTTATAAAGGAGAATTACCGCTTTAATGCACGGATGGTTGTTCGACCGACAAGCTGGCTTTATCGCGCAATTCTGCTCCAAATCCTATAGAAGGCTTTTGATTGATCAGGCCGAGCTTCTCGCAGTTTTCCAGAAATTGCGGGCGATCGGCTTCAGGCATATGTTTAAAGACCCAGGTAAAAAGATCATTGGCAAAGCTGTCCATTTGGTCGCTGGGCACCAATTTTGCGCCCATTCCCGGCCTTTTTAAAGTAAATTGACCTGTGTCAGGGTCGGCTTCCAGCGTTGAATCAGAACGGATAAGGCAGGCCGCGCGCATGAGGTGGTGCTGGTCTTTATGAACATCAAAACTCATATCAATCAGGGCTGTATTATCAACATTGCCCCGATCATCAATAACATTTTGCAAATAAAGACCATATCCATAGACGCCATCGGCAAGGCTGGCATCATTAAAATCAACGTGCTGGAAATAGGCGCGAGAACCCTCATCACGCATATGAGTGGCGCCGACTAATTTTTGCACAAAATCTTCCATTGTTTTTGCGCTGTTCAGGGCTTCTATTTTTAAACTGTCAAAAGCCTTGGCTGTATTGAAAACTTCGGGGTCAATCGTGATGCTCATGGAAACCGTCCCTTTCGATTCTTGTTTTATTTTTGTATTATTATTACAAAAAATCAGAGTAAAGTATATCATAATAACGAAATAATCACGATAATTTGAATAAATTATGCGGATATACAATGCTCGTTAATTTTATTGACGGATTCTGGTAAAACCCTTTATAAAGCGCTGTATGAGCAAAGAGCCCGAAATAGTAACCTTTGGCTGCCGCCTGAATGTCTATGAATCCGAAGTGATGCGGGATCATGCGCGCAAGGCCGGACTTGAGGGTGCGATCATTTTCAATACTTGTGCGGTGACCAAGGAAGCCGAACGGCAAGCACGACAAGCCATTCGCAAAGCGCGGCGTAATAATCCGGATGCCAGAATTATCGTGACGGGGTGTAGCGCACAGATTGCCCCTGACATGTATGCAGGCATGGAAGAGGTTGATCAGGTTGTCGGCAATGATTTGAAATTGGACGGTGATATCTGGCAACAGTTTTCCCCCCCACCTCAATCTTCCCCCCGCCGGGGGGAGGAAGCTCTCACGGAGCAGGAGGGGGGGCTTTATAACTCTCCGAAAATCCTCGTCAATGACATTATGAGTGTGAAGGAAACGGCGAGCCATCTTTTGCAAGGCTTTGAGGACAAATCGCGTGCTTTCCTGCAAGTGCAAAACGGCTGCGATCATCGCTGTACCTTTTGTATTATTCCTTATGGGCGCGGTAATTCCCGCTCTGTACCCATTGGTGTTGTCGCCGAACAGGCCAGAGCGCTTGTCGAGCAGGGCTATAATGAAATTGTGCTGACGGGCGTTGATGTGACCTCGTACGGGCCTGATTTGCCCGGCAAGCCAACATTGGGCCAAATGATCCGCCGCGTGCTGGCGCTTGTGCCGGATTTAAAGCGTGTGCGCTTATCCTCGCTCGACCCTGTAGAAATAGATGATGATTTATGGCGCTTGATAGCGGAAGAGCCCAGATTAATGCCGCATTTGCATTTATCTTTGCAAGCGGGCGATGATTTGATTTTAAAGCGCATGAAACGCCGTCATTTGCGTCAAGATGTTATTGATATGTGCGAAAGGGCGCGGGGGTACAGGCCCGATATTGGCTTTGGCGCCGATATAATTGCGGGGTTCCCCACAGAAACCGAAGAGATGTTTCAAAATACCCTGAAAATTGTAGAAGAATGCAACCTGACCTTCCTGCATGTTTTTCCCTATAGCGAGCGAGAAGGCACGCCTGCGGCAAAAATACCTTCTCAAGTCCCTGTGCCCGAGCGAAAAGAGCGTGCAGCGCGTTTGCGCGCACTGGGCGATAAGCAATTAAAGCGCTTCAATGAGGCCCAGATCGGTAAAACCACGACGGCCATTATTGAAAAAGGCGGCAAAGCCCGCACAGAAAACTTTGCGCTGGTGCAAATTGACCAGAATTGCTCCCCGGGTACTCTGGTGGATGTGAACATTGAGCATTTCCGCGATGATATATTATCAGGGCGTGTGTTAAACCCTGTTGCTGTGAATCAATAGGTCCTGACCCTAAGGCGCTTTTCTGGTGCAATCCTTATTTCTGCGCTATTATGAATTGTAGAGCTTTTTGAAATAGTAAAGGTAGTAATATGTTTTCCTCTTTGCTGGTCTTGATGGCCGCTCCTGCTTTTATAAATGTGCAAGGCAATGTTGCTTGCACAAAGCGTAATTACAATACGACACAAATAGAAGTTCATGTTGATCATAAGCCGGTAGAAATATTGCGTGACCGTACCTTGTATGATCTGCATAAAGAATTGGGAAAGCAACTTAATAAACGAGAGCGATCGCAAGGAACGGAATATTTTCAGCCGGATAGCAGTATTGATGAAAACAGGGAATGGCTGATTGGCGGGACAAGTCACGGCAATATTAAAACCGATACAAATATAGAATTTCTGGCGCTCGCGCAGGATCATGAAGGCAAGAACTCTTGCGTTTTATTCAAGGATGTCGATATCACAATTTCTTATCAAACGGCGACCACCATTGCCAAGGACTTCAAAGAAGGCGGGTGTGAATATAATGCTGTTCTGGCGCATGAAAAAAAGCGGCATGAGGGATATGCGGAAATCGTAGATATGGTAAGCGCGCAATTACGCGCGGATATTCCTGCTATGCTGGAAAAAATGGAACGGGGATATGTTCCGTCAGGAAAATTAAATGCCGCCTATGCCAATATGACAGAGCAAACCCGTGAAATAGTCGAGAAATACCGCGAAACTATGGCTTCGATGATGGCTGAATATAATGATTTTTTAGATACGCCCGCCACCCTTGAAAAGCTGGCCTCTACTTGTGAAAAACAAAAAATTCAGCAATTAAAAGATGAGTCAGCTTCCAGCCAAAATAAAGCGCCCGCAGGAGGGCTTGGTGATTATTTGCGTGAATTCCGCAATAAGGATTAAGCATTGATTTTACCCCGCATCCGTTTTATCTCTAAGGAAAGATATTGAAAGAGGTGAAACAATGGTTTTCTGGCGCAAAAAGAAGAATATAGCCGAGCAGGAGCGCGAGGAGCGCGAAGATAAGATTCTACATCCCCAAGGTGAGCCCGCAATAGAGCCTTCTACGGATTACGAGCCGGAAATGGACGAAAGCCTCGTCCATGATTTGCAGGAAACAGAAGATGATATTCTGGAAGAATTGGAAGCCGAGCCTGTTCCTTATCAGGAAGAGGAAGAGGCACGCTCCGAGCGCGAAGAACTGGACAAAGATCATGATAATGAGGGTGGCTGGCTCTCACGGCTGACGTCGGGGTTAAGTAAATCTACAAATAAGATTACGCAAGGTCTTACCGATGTCCTGACCAAGAAAAAGCTGGATCAGGACATGCTCGATGAACTTGAAGAGGTCCTGATTACGGCGGATTTAGGGCCGAAAACGGCCGCCAAAATCATCGAGGATTTTTCCAAAGACCGTTTTGGGAAAGATATCAGTGAAGAAGAAGTCAAGCTGGCTCTCGCTGATAGTATGGCCAGAATATTAAAACCAGTAGCACAACCTTTAAAGATCGAAAAGCCGCAAGAGGGGCCTTTTGTTATTCTGGTTTGCGGGGTAAATGGCGCAGGGAAAACAACGACCATAGGGAAAATGGCGCATGATTTTTCCTTAAAACAAAAATATTCTGTCATGCTTGCAGCGGGTGATACGTTCCGCGCGGCGGCGATTGAGCAATTAAAAATCTGGGCCGATCGCGTTCATTGCCCGGTTTTGACCAAGGATATTGGCGCGGATTCCGCCGCCGTGGCTTTTGAAGCCTATGAAAAGGCAAAGGCCGAAAACCGCGATATTCTTATGATTGATACGGCTGGAAGGTTGCAAAACAAGAAAAACCTGATGGAGGAATTACAAAAAATTATCCGTGTTTTGAAAAAACAGGATGAAAACCTACCCCATGCGGTTTTGCTGGTTCTGGATGCTACGACAGGGCAAAACGCCTTTTCACAAGTACAGGCCTTTCAAGAGATGGTCAATGTCACAGGGCTTAGCGTGACAAAACTGGATGGCACAGCCAAGGGCGGTGTTCTGGTGGGGCTGGCCGATCAATTCGGGCTTCCCGTCCATGCCATTGGTGTCGGGGAAAAAATGGAGGATTTAGCCCCGTTCAGCGCGCGGGATTTTGCCAATTCACTCGTCGGGCTGACTTTGGATTAAATTATTGATTTTTAACCTTTTTCCGTCATTATAATATAATGATTAAAGCACCGAAAAACTTTAAAGCCAAAAAATTCAAAAATGCCGATGATGCGCTGGCCTATATCACGCAGATATATGATGCCAATGTGGATTACCTGCAAGAGTGCTTTCGCGGCTTTGCGGAAGGAAGTATAGATGAAAGCGACCGTATAACGGCTTGCTATCCATATATTCGCATTACCAGCCTAAAGGCTTACCGCTCGGATAGTCGCCATTCTTACGGGTTTGTGTCACGGCCCGGCACATATTCCACAACGCTGACGCGCCCTGATATTTTTGACCACTATTATAAAAAGCAGATTGATTTGCTGATTAAAAATCATGGCGTTCCTGTGGAAGTGGGGGTCAGCGATACACGCATTCCTATCCATTTCGCGCTGGGCGAGCATTTCCATCTGGAAAAAAATCTGGATCATCAAAAGTTACAGATGGTGCCAGATATATTTGATATTCCCGATCTGGATATTATGGATGATGAAATTCCCAATGCCACCTTTCAGGTCAAAGACGGGCAGGATTTCCCGCTGGCGTTGTTCACCGCGCCAAGGGCGGATATTAGCCTGCAACGCTTGAAGCATTACTGCGGCTCGGCGGCACGGCATTTTCAAAATTACATTATTTTCACCAATTACCAGTTTTACATCGATGAATTTGTAAAAATGTGCAGTGAGATTATGGCGCCGACCGATGATCCTGCCCTGAAAAAACAACGCCTCGAATACGAAGCTTTTGTCCAGCCCGGTGATTCCATCATGGTGAACAGAAACCTGAAGGATAGCGATTTGCAAGACGAGGCAGGCACACTTCTCTCTCGCTTGCCGCAAATGCCGGCTTATCACCTGACACGGTCAGACGGTAGTGGTATCACCATGATTAATATCGGCGTTGGCCCATCCAATGCCAAAACCATTACCGATCATGTGTCGGTTTTGCGCCCCCATGCCTATTTGATGCTCGGCCATTGCGCGGGGCTTCGTAATTCCCAAAATCTGGGCGATTACGTTCTGGCGCACGGATATTTGCGTGAAGATAATATTCTGGATGGAGATTTGCCGCCCTCCATTCCTATTCCAGCGCTCGCCGAAATCCAGCAAGCCTTGGAAAAGGCCGTGGCGCAAGTTACCGGCTATGAAGGCTACGAACTTAAAAAGATTATGCGCACGGGAACAGTCGCCACAACGGATGATCGAAACTGGGAATTGCGCGAGTCTATTCGCCAGAATTTACGTCTGAGCCAGAGCAGGGCGATTGCTATGGATATGGAATCCGGTACCATTGCCGCCAATGGGTTCCGTTTTCGCGTGCCCTACGGCACTTTGCTCTGTGTATCGGATAAGCCTTTGCACGGCCAATTAAAACTTCCTGGTATGGCCGATACGTTTTATCGCGAGCGCGTAGAACAGCATTTGCAAATAGGCTTGCTAACGATGCGCATGCTCCGTGATTACTCCCCTGAGCGCCTGCATAGCCGCAAACTTCGCAGTTTCAACGAAGTGGCGTTTCAGTAGTAACATTTTTGTCATTGCGAGGAGCGTGAGCGACGCGGCAATCCATTGTGACTATGGATCGCCACACTCGTTTTACTCGTTCACGATGACGAATTGATTTTATTTTACTCCTTGACGTTTTTTTTTACGTCTATAAGTTATGTCATGTTTTCTACATAATTATAGATAGGGAGAGTTAAATGTCAGATGATCAATTGGAGCAAAAAGTTAATGATATTTTGGATAAGAGAGCGGCTAAGAGGCATGAAGCTAGAACTCAAGCATTGGTATCAACCTTTGGAATTGTTGGAAGTGCGTTTGCTGCGGCTTGGATAGGTGGAACGGTAATGGCATATATTCCTTTTCCTGAAAATCAAACCGTTACTGTGAGTTCTTTTAATGAAGCAGCGAATAAAATTACGTTGGAAGGTGGAAGTGAATGGAAAATGAAGGATAATAGTGTTGATGGCCCCGGTGTGTATGAATGCGATGTATCAAGACCTTTAGCCTCTAGTGTTTTTCCATTATCAGGCACCGTGCCTGATTTTCTTAAGGGTGTCTCTGGTTGTGAGCTGACGCAGTAATAAAGCAACAAAAAAGGCGCTATTTCTAGCGCCTTTTTAAAGTCCCCACATTTGACTTTAAAATCTTATATTTTAAACCTGAATATCGACCAGAGAGCCTCTGCGGCCTTCTTCGGAGGTTGGATCACGCGCTTCGGCCAGTTGCTGTTCAATCACGTTGGTTTGTTGTGAAGAATTTACGTTCGCAGATTCCGGTTGAACCTGATTAACCTTTTGCGGCTGGTTGTTCTGGCTATCGCGCTGGCGTACCTGTTGCCCACTATTTTCCGAGCCCCCCGGCTGGAATGGAGTGGATAACGGTATTTGTTGTCCTATGCCTGCTAATGGTCCTGCCATATCCCTGATCCCCTAAATTATTTTTTTACTACAATACCCATTATACTTTAAAAAACATTAACAAATTACTTATATACTAAAAATTGATCGGTTTCAAAATATTTCCGAAGTAATCAGGACGCTCAAGAAAAATACAATTTTAATAAATTTTAAATTTAATTTTTACGAAATTGTAACTTTTTATCTTTATCATGATTTCAAGCGTGACGGAAAAGCGCGGTTCAAAAGCAAGATGACCGTCTTGTTACGTTCAATAAAACTATAATAAGCATAGTCTTAAATATGCGGGGCAATAATTATGGATCTGAGTTTCATCGATAAATCTTCAAAAATGATGCCTATGCTTGTGAAATTGCATGACTCTCACAAGTTGTATTCATTAGCGAAAGATAAAAGGCCGCTGGCACAGGCCGAGCTATCATCTGCTATGGCTGAACTGGTAGGGCTGGAAACCAATACACGCGAAGAAGAATTGATCGCCGATGTTCTCATTGCCCTGATGCGTCAGGCCGAAAAGGATTTGCGCATGGCGTTGTCTGAAAAATTATCGGTTATGGAAGGCGCACCTTTAAGGCTGGCTTTGCATTTGGCCAATGATGATATCGAAGTTGCCAAGCCTATTTTAAAGAAAAGCGTTGTTCTGGGGGATATGGATTTGATTTATATTATCAAGTCCAAAACAGCAGAATACTGGCAGGTTATTGCAGAGCGCAAAGCCATGAGCGATCAGCTTATCAATATTCTGGCCGAAACAGGGGATAACCAGACTGTACGCAATTTGATTGCCAATATGGATATTGTTTTGCCTGAAAGCGCAATGAAAGAGATGGCCGGTGTTGCTAGTGATTATGAAGATATGACCAAGGGGCTTTTGCATCGCCCGGAACTTACACCCGATATTACCGCAAAGTTATACAGTATGGTGGGCGAGGAATTAAAACAATATATTGCCCGCAATTTTGAGATTCCCCTGGATGGCATGATTGCCATGGTGGACGAAGTTGTATTGGAATTCAAAGAAGTAGCGGTGAGCGAATTTACACCGACGCAAGCGATGTTGAACGCAGCGCGCCGCCATAAGGAAAAAGGGCTTTTAACGATCAATATGATGCTGGCCACATTAAGGCGCGGACAGATACAGAGTTTTATAGCGCAATTAACGGTTTATGCGGAATGCCCGTTATCACTGGTAGAAAAGTTTTTGACCCATCATAATGGCAATGGACTGGCGGTATTGTGCAAAGCCAATGATATTTTGAAATCCGATTTTGTAACGATGTTCTTGCTGACCAACCGTTTGCGCACTCAAGGGCGCATGGTTGATACGGCCGATATGAACCGCGCCATCGCTATTTATAACAAAATGACAAAAGATATGGCACTTGGCGTATTACAGGCAGCCAAACGTAAAAGCGCGAACTGATTTTCTTTAAAGCAATTATGCCGCCTTTTTAAAAGCGCCCAGAGCCGCGACACCGGGCAGGGTTTCCCCTTGTAACCATTCCAGAAATGCGCCGCCAGCCGATGATACGTATGTCATTTGATCCACGCTACCGGCATTATCCAGCGCCGCCACGGTATCGCCGCCGCCCGCCACGCTAATCAGCTTGCCGGATTGCGTCAATTTGGCCGCATGGTTTGCAATGGCGTTTGTGCCGTTATCAAAGGGCTTGATCTCGAACACGCCCATAGGCCCATTCCAAAGCAGAGTTTTACATTCATCTAATATTGACTGGATACGTGCAATGCTTTTTTCCCCAATATCAATGGCGCGGTGTTCGGCGGGGATGCTCATGGCATTCACAACCTCAAAAGGGGCGCCCTGTTTGATTTCTTTCACTGAGACCACATCTTCGGGCAAAACAATCTCGCAGTTCATATCTTGCGCGCGTTTTAAAATCTCCTGCGCTTGTTCTTTCATATCTTTCTCAAAAAGGGAATCGCCCAATTCCGCGCCTTTGGCATAAAGGAAGGTATTGGCCATCCCACCGCCCAAAATCAGATAATCTACCTTTTCAATTAGATTATTGAGAACTTTTAGCTTTGTAGAGATTTTTGAGCCGCCGGTAATGGCGGCCACAGGTTTTTGCGGGCTTTCAAGGGCATTGTTCAGCGCGTTTAGCTCGGCCTCCATCAAAAATCCTGCCGCCGAGGGCAGAAGATGGGCAATCCCTTCTGTAGAAGCATGAGCACGGTGGCTGGCAGAAAAGGCATCATTCACGTAGAGATCGCCCAGTGAAGCCAATGCTTTGGCAAAAGCCGGATCATTTTTCTTCTCGCCTTTATGAAAGCGCACATTTTCCAGCAGGGCAATTTCACCCTCTTGCAGGGTGGCTGTAATTTTTTCAGCTGCCGCGCCGATACAATCAGGCGCAAAACGCACATTGCGGCCCCAGCATTTTTCCAGCACAGGCCCTAAAAAAACAAGCGACATAGCCGGGTTTTGTTCGCCTTCGGGACGGCCAAAATGCGATAAAATCAAAACTTTGGCTCCTGCCGCGCACAGGTAATCAATCGTAGGTTTCAATCGGTCAATGCGTGTTGTATCGGTCACTTTGCTTCTCTGGGCGGGAACATTTAAATCAGCCCGTAACAGGACTTTTTTACCTTTGAGATCAAAATCCTTGAGCGTTTGAAACTGGGGCATGGTTTTTTCCTCTTTCTTGATTTTCATGCGTTAAATGCGCATTGTTTTTGTTGCTTCTGTAATTTCGATAAGCCGCGAGCGTAACGATGGGTCCAGCGCGGCATGACCCGCATCAGGCACGGTAATATAATCGGCCTCGGGCCATAAAAGATGCATTTTATAAGCGGTCTTGATCGGGCAGATAATATCGTAACGGCCTTGAACAATGGTGCTCGGGATATGACGGATTTTATCCAGATCATTCAACAGGCTGTTTTCGGGGCCGCGCACATCATGCTTGAAATAATGCGCCTCTATGCGCGCGGTTGACAAGGCATGTTGTTTTTGTTCATCGGTTGTAATGGTTTCATAGTTGGGAATAATCGAAGAGCAAGCGCCTTCATATAAATGCCAGCAAATGGCAGCGTTCATTTGTTCTTCGCTATCCTCGCCAGTCAGGCGTTTGTAATACCCCTCTAAAATATCGCTGCGCTCGTCTTCGGGCAGGAAGCCTGCAAATTGCTCCCAGGCCTCGGGGAATATCTGTCCCATATCATAGAGGTACCAATCTATTTCCTCTTGCTCGCACAAAAAGATGCCGCGCAAAATCATGCTCAGGCAGTTTTGCGGGTATCGGGTGGCATAAGCAAGCGCCAGCGTGCTACCCCATGAGCCGCCGAAAAGATGCCAGCGGTCAATAGACAAATGATTGCGCAGGGCTTCCATATCGGCAATAAGATGCTCTGTTGAATTATCGATCAGGCAGCCAAGCGGTGTCGAGCGTCCGGCTCCGCGCTGATCGAAAAGAATAATACGGTAGTAATCAGGATCAAAGAAACGGCGATGAGTTGGCGTTGTACCCGCGCCAGGGCCGCCATGCAATAAAACTATGGGCACACCATCGGGGTTTCCGCTTTGCTCCCAATATAAATTATGGATGTCATCAACCTGCAAAAAACCGCTGGCATAGGGCGTTATGGGCGGAAAGAGATTAAGAAGCGGTGCCTGCGGTACAAAGCCGTTTTCATACTGGCGTTCCGCCGAGCGATCAGCCTTTTTCGTTTTTTGAGGCATAGTGAAATGGTTAAAATCTTAATTATTACAGCTTTTTTCAAACATAAAGGCTTCAATAGCGTCTTGCAACGCTAAATTACTCCTGAAGTATTTCAATGCGTTCAGGGTGATTTAGTTCCATGTAAGCGCCGTTATATTCACGTATCCAGCCGCGCACGCGGATGGTCTGGCCATTTAGATTTTGCGGGGATATGTCTTTTTTCAAAAATTGTCTGATATCGGAAGAGGGGATGGCCACCGTGAAATCATCGCGCCAGTTTTTGCCGAAATTCAAATACAAATTGCTTTGTTTGCGCGCCGCACTTTCAACACGCCCCTCCACGATTTGAAAGCTGTTTATGTGATCTTGCGCGTTATCGGGGTTGAGGATGCTGTTTTCCTCAAACGCCCAAAGCCCCAGTTTTTCCCTTCGGGCAAGGCTTTCCAGTTTGAAAAGCTCTCTTGCAAGTTCGGCATTGGAGGGATCGGTGCGCACTCTTGCCAGCCCAAGGCGCACCAGCACGCCTTGCACCCAGCTTTCACTATCATTCAGGAAAAGATGGTAGAGATTATGTCCCATGCGGTTTTTGCGCCCTTTATTGCGATCGCGCGTTTGATAAATGCGCACTTCTTTGCCGATAAGCATATCCCCCAGAATTTCCATGGCGCTTTGGGCCAGAGGACCTTGCTCATATGGGTTGTAATCAGGAATATCCAGCGCTGTTAAGCGTGTCAGGCCTTTTTCCTGCAATTCAATCGTGAGGGGATCAACGATTTTTACAACGCGGTCATTGGAGGCGCGTTCCAAATTCTGCAGGGCTCGATCTTCCAATGTGACAGCGTTTATTGCGTTTTCTGCGAATGCCGAAAACGAAAAAAAACTGGTCAGCGCCAAAAAAACGACTAGTATTTGTAATGGTTTTAAAAAAATCATAATGAACAGAGTTGAACAATTTTATGATGAATTACAAGAATTTCCTTACTTTATTTATAATCGCATTAGGCGGATTTCATCTGGCCGCCTGCTCGACCAACCCTGCCACAGGGCGCACGCAGTTTGCAGCATTAATGAGCCCGCAGCAGGAACAGCAGGTTGGCGCGGAAGAACATCCCAACATTATCCGCGAATTCGGTGAGTATAATAATCCCAAGATTGTATCCTATGTCCGCGAAGTTGGTGCGAAAGTCACGCGCAATACCGAAAGGTCGGATGTTGATTATAAATTCTATGTTCTGGATTCTCCCATTGTAAATGCTTTTGCCTTGCCGGGCGGGTATATTTATATCACCCGCGGGCTTTTAAGTCTGGCAGAGAACGAAGCCCAGCTTGCCGCAGTCTTGGGGCATGAAGCCGGGCATATCACAGGCCGCCATAGCGCCGAGCGTTATTCCAGAGGCGTGGTAACGTCTTTGGGTAGCAATATTCTGGCCGCCGCCATTGATAAAACAGGGGTGTCGCAAGCCCTTGGCATTGGCTCCCAGCTTTATTTAAGCTCTTATTCCAGATCGCAGGAAAACGAAGCCGATACGCTCGGCCTGCGCTATTTGATGAATAGCGGTTATGATGTAAATGCCATGTCGGCATTTTTGCAGAATTTGCAAAATCACTCCGCGCTGGAAGCCCAGCTTGAAGGGCGCAGGGATGGCGGAATTTCCTATTTCTCCACCCACCCCGCAACAGGGGACCGCGTCGCCAGCACCACTGCGCAGGTCGCACAAGCGGAAGGCGGCATACAAAACGCCGATAAATATCTGCGCATGATTGATGGCATGACTTATGGCGATAGCGATAAGCATGGCTTTGTGCGCGGTCAAAGCTTTATTCATCCGGCCATAGGGTTCAAATTTACAGCGCCGCAAGGTTTCCAGATTAAAAATCAGCCTGCGCAAGTTGTGATGACGTCCCAGCAAGGCGCGCTTGCAATCTTTGATATGGCGGCCAATCCATCGGGGCAGGATGCGATGAGTTACTTGCGCCAGAGCTGGCTGAAAGGTGAGAATGTGGGCGATGCGGAAAGTATTACTGTGAATGGTATGCGCGCCGCGACAGCCTCCTTTCAGGGCACAATCAATAACCGCGCCATGACAATACGTCTGGTTGCCATTGAATTTGCGCCCAACAGCTTTGCCCGCTTCCAGATTGGTATCCCGAACAATATTTCGGGCGAGATGCTGAATGCTATCAAGGGTTTAACCTACAGTTTCGAGCGTTTAAGCGGATCCGAGAAAAACGCCTATAAACCTTACCGTCTTGATATCGTAACAGCGGGGCCAAATGACAGCGCGGCAAGCCTTGCCGCTCGCTTTCCTTACGACAAGTATAAAGAAGAGCGCTTCCGTGTCCTGAATGGTTTAGGGCCAAGTGAAAACATCCGCGCAGGCGAGATGTACAAAATAGTCGTGCAATAAGAAATAAGAGTAAGTTTTCATTCGCCAATAATAAAATTGTAATAAAAAAGCCGGGCTTATGGGGGAGCCCGGCTTAAAAGAGTTAATTTACGCATAAGAGGTTGGGGGACTTTGGGGGGATGCGCAAACTCTCTTTATTTATTAAACCTATGCCTGTAAAAACAGTTCCTGCTTTTTATCGACATGTTTGATCATATTGGTTTTTAATTTCTCCATGGCGCGTTGTTCAAGCTGACGCACGCGCTCTTTGCTGACGCCCAGCTCCTTGCCCAGCGCTTCCAGTGTCACGGTTTCGTATCCCAAATGGCGCTCTTTAATGATGGTCTGTTCGCGCTCTGTTAGCGTGCTAAGCGCTTCTTTGAGCCATTTCGAGCGAGTCTGGGCATCTTTCATGCCCACGACGATATCTTCGGGGTTTGGGCCTTCATCAGAGAGAAAATCAATCCATTCATCTTCGCCATCTTCCCCGATATACGAATTTAAAGACTGGTCATTGGCCGCAAGACGCGCTTCCATATCGTTCACATCTTTAACGCGCACGTTTAATTCCTCGGCGATATTTTCCTTGTCTTTCGCGTTCAATCCTTCGCGTTCTTTCTCGCCTTCGATTTTGGCGCGTAGCCGGCGCAGATTAAAAAACAACGATTTTTGTGCTGCTGTTGTCCCTGTGCGGACAATCGACCAGTTGCGCAATACGTAATCCTGTATGCTGGAGCGGATCCACCAGGACGCATAAGTTGAGAAGCGCAAATCACGTTTATAATCAAAACGGCTGGCTGCCTGCATAAGGCCGACATTGCCCTCTTGTATCAAATCTCCCATCGGCAGGCCGTAATTCCTGAATTTCGAGGCCATCGAAACCACAAGGCGCGTATAGGATTCAATTAATTCATGGAGTGCTTTTTCATCGCCTTCTTCATGGTAGCGCCTTGCAAGATCCAATTCGTGATCTTTTTCCAGCAAAGGAGCGTTCATAGAAGTCTGGATATACTCCATATTGGCTTTTTGTGTTTGTGGGTCGTCAATGTACGTCATAAATCACCTATCATGTAATGAGTATAATACTCTATTCGTTGAGAGGTTCCGAATAGATTACATTTTCATTAAGATTTTCTTAAAATAAATATCTGTAAGCGCGATTTTAAGCGCTTTCAAAGACGCCTGTAACTTCACCTGAGGGCGAAAAGCCTGTGCAGACAAGCGATCCGCCAAAGCCACACCCATTATCCAGTGTGGCGGTGATACAATTCAAGTGCAGGCCCTTATGGGCAGGGTCATAGCCACGCACAACTTTTTGAAACGGTAAATAGGGATGCTCCATACGCTCGAAATCGCTGGATCCCCACCATAATTTATCGCCTTGCTCGGGCAGGGGCTTGTTGGTTTCCAGTCCGGCATGGACAAATAACATCGGGTAATGCCCCGATATATCTGTAAAGGCGGCGCGCACCCATTGCGTTGAGAAGATTTCATGGCCGGGCCGGCTACGCATTTTGAATTTGATTTTGGCAATCCATTTGGTCAGGGCCACCGCCCCTCGGTTGCAAGCCTCAATACCGTCTTGCGGTGAAATATCATAGGATTGCAAGGTTTGGGAAAGTCCATTATCCAACATCCACGCATAAACATTTTGTGGATTGGGTGCAAAAGGAAGCTGGAACAATTTGTGCAGGATTTCTTCTTGCGTGCCGCGCAGATATACAAAATCTTCCGGCATAACGCCGCGCAAGGACAATACAAGGCGTCGAAAGGCCAGTATTTCATCAATGCAGGCCGCGCCTTGCGCCCCGAAACCTGTATAATTGCCAAGATATATGATTTTTTGACCCGGCTCGAAATGCTCCAAAATCTGGTCATGCACGCAAACCAGCTTATCGAGATCACCATGAATAGACGATATGGCCCAGATGCGTTCCGGAATCCCGAGCGCCGTATAGCATGATTGCGTATTTAAATGTTGGTCTTTACACACGAATAATCTATGAGAAATCTTTAAGAGGTGGGTTCAGGAAAATGAATTCCCAGAATCTACTTTAGTATATATAAAAATCAGGCACATAGAAAGTAAATTCCATGTGCCCGAATCATTTTTTTAAAGTGAGGCTGTTATAAAGCCCTGGATATTAAGCTGCTGCCTTTTGCGGAACAGCTTTCTTTGGCTTCAAAATGCTCTCCAGCTTGTCGCACGCCTTGTCTTCCGTCGTATCTTCAACGGCGGCCACTTCGCGAGCCAGGCGCTCAAGCGCGGATTGATAGATTTGACGTTCGCTGTAGGATTGCTCTGTGTCATCATTGCTGCGCTTCAAATCACGCAGAACTTCTGCGATGGATACCGGATCGCCGGAATTGATTTTTGTTTCATATTCCTGGGCGCGGCGGCTCCACATGGCGCGGCGGCTACGGGCGCGTCCTTGCAGGGTTTTCATGGCATCATTAATGCGGTCTGTCGAGCTTAACTTGCGAAGGCCGGAGGCTTGGGCTTTGGCAACAGGAATTTTTAAACGCATACGGTCCTGTTTGAAGCTGATTGCATATAGACTGACTTCCAGATCGCCGATTTTCTGGGTTTCAACCCCTTCGATCTGCCCGACTCCGTGCGCGGGATATACAACATAGTCACCTTCATTGAAGTTAAAGTTATCGTTTTCAGCCATGGTATTTTTCACCTTTTTCTTTTGTTTCATTTATGCCTTAAGACGTTAAGCCCGCCAGCATTGCAAAGGGGATGCCAAATATAACTATGCCATAGCAATTCTTGCTGACTGGCCTTTGGGATATCCCGAACAAATCATCTATTGATGTGTGTTGTGTGGAGTGATAATACCTAAAAATTGCTCTATTTTCAACTTTTAAGCGCGTAAATATGGTAACTATCTGTTTTCAATAAATTTTTTTATTTTATTGAGGTGGCATGCCCGAGCGAATCGGGCTGGTTTATCATGAATTTTGCCGGAACGAAGCTATCATTTAAAATTTTTGCGATCACACTAAGACGTGTAGAGAGCTTTAACAGCTTTTGAGAGCTATGGTCCGAATGCGCCGTTAACTCGCGAATAATCAGATCGCTGGCTATATATTCGGAGAGTTTTTTCAAGGTGTCCGAAATTGTATCTTCGCGCACAACAATACAATTATCTTTTTGCGATACAATTTTTGCCTTGTAATAGGGCTGGCCGCTGGAATTGTGATCGATATAGCTGATCTCCAGAATTTTCAGGCCAAAGCCGCGGCGCAGAATATCTGTGAACCGGGAAATTCTGTTATTGCCGATGTCATAGCTGTTTAGCGCCAGCCTTGATACGCTTTTGGCAATAGTGATCAATTTGTCAGGAACAATCGTTTCGCAAAGCCTGATTGTCTGGTTGTTGCTGAGAATAAGGGCTTTTATCTGCGTGGCCTTTTCAAGCTGATGCACAAACAAGCGCGGGTTGGCTTTAATTTTTTCCGGTAATTGAATGTGGAAACGATCACAGGCACAGTCTTTTCTGGTGATGGCCAAGCGATTTTTATCTGCGTCATATTCATAGCGGAATGATTCGCCGCTTACAGCAAAGCTCCCTAAAGAGCCGCCTTCCTGGTACCGGAGAGAACCCATTATTGTCCCTGTTTTTTATTATTGATTGCTAATACAATACCTAAAATATTCAAATAATGCAAGTCTGTTGAAAAATAAAATAAAGTCTTTAAATACAAAGGTATTAATAAGAGCGTTCAATAAATTTTTAAGTATGTGTTTTGCGATTGTATTAAATATTTATCTATTTAGATAATTATCGTACAAAAAATTATTAAAAATAGCGTGATCATTAATGCAGATTCGAAGTTCGTGCATAATTTATTCTATTGTTGGCGCAAGATCAGATCAGATGTATTGAATTCTGTGGTTTTAATAAGGGGGAAAGGTTCCAAAATATCGCCGTGGCCAAAGGGGGCGGTCATTACGGCGGGGATATCAAGGCCATGTACATGTTCGCGGATAATATCTTCCAAGGTAAAGCCAAAGGGCTTGCCTGTTTCGGGCAGCTCGCCAAAATCACCCATGATAAGGCCGCTTATCGCTTGCAAAACACCGAGGTTTTTTAAATGCAGGAGCATACGGTCAATACGGCTTAGCTCCTCATTGCAATCTTCCAGAAATAAAATGGAGCCTTCCCAGAATTTGCCGGGCAGTGTTTGCGGTAAATATTGAAACAAACTGAGATTGCCGCCGATTAAAGGGCCTTTTGCATGCCCTTCTTGTAATATTTTGGCGCCCTCCAGCGTGCAGGAAAATTTTTCCCCGTTTAAAAGCGGCACAATATGCATGGCGCGCTTTGTTTTATGAAGGCGGTTAAAGGTGGGGCCATGAATAGGACGGCCCTTGTTATATGCATAGAGCGCATTAAGAAGCGCGGTGACATCGCTAAATCCGATCACGGTTTTATCGCTTTTCAGGTGCATATAATCAATAGCGTCGATCCAATGCAGGCACCGATTGCCGCCGCCCGCCGCCCAGATAATATCAATATCCGGATTATCCCAGAGATCATAAAAAGCCCGGAGTTTATTCTCATGGGTTCCGGCTGATTGGTGATGGCGCAAATATGTCTGGTCGTGAATTTGGACGGTAAAGCCTTGCGCGGTTATAAAATTTTGCGCGGCCTGAATATCGCTTTGCTCCACCCAGCTGGAGGGGGCAAAAACACCGATGGTTTTTTGTGGCTTGTTCATCAGGCTTATTGTAGCCCACTATTTTAAACTCTGAAAGGCTTCCAATGCTCTGTTGCGCGAGGCTTTTAAATCAACGACAGCTTCGGGGTAATCCTTGCCCAATGTGATTCCGGCTTCTTTTAATACAAGCGGCGGGGCTTCCCAGGGGGCGTAGAGATATTTGGTCGGCAATTCTTTTAACTCGGGCACGTATTGGCGGATATATGCACCATCAGGGTCAAATTTCTCGCCTTGCGTTACAGGATTGAAAATGCGGAAATAAGGCGCGGCATCGGCCCCGCATCCCGCCACCCATTGCCAGCTGGCCCCGTTGTTGGCGTAATCGGCATCGACCAGACAATCCCAAAACCATTTATGGCCCTCTTGCCAGTGGATCAGCATGTTTTTGATCAGGAAAGAGCCGACAATCATGCGCACGCGGTTATGCATCCATCCGGTTTGCCAAAGCTGGCGCATGCCTGCATCAACAATGGGAATGCCTGTTTGCCCTTTTTGCCAGCGCTCCAGATAGGCATCGTTTTTATCCCATGGAAAGGCTTCGAATTTGGCTTGAATGGGTTTGTCGGTAATCTCTGGATTGTAATAAAGCAACGAGTGCGAAAATTCGCGCCAGCCCAGTTCGGAGCAAAAATGCTCGACATCTTTTTCTGGGGCGCAATCCATGCCTTTTGCGCGCGCTTGATGCCAGATCTCGCGCACGGAAATTTCGCCGTGATGCAAATAGGGCGAGAGCATGGAAGTATTGTCTTTATCAGGGCGATTGCGGTCTTCTTTATAACCGCTCAAGCCGTTCTCAAGAAAATGATGCAGGCGCTCATGCGCGCCGCTTTCACTGATCTCCCAATGCGGCTTCATTTTGCGGTACCATTGAATGGCGGGGAGCAGATCCAGATCGCTGACATCATAGCGGGGTCTGAAATCGGCAAAGGAAATATTATCGGGCTTTGGCAATGGCTCTAGTGGGGGGGCGGCATTCAAACAGCCTTTTTTGTAAAACGGCGTGAAAACCTTATAGGGCGTGCCGTCATCTTTTTTAATCTCCCAAGGCTCCCACAATAAAGAGCCATTAAAGGTATCGCATTCGATACGGCTTTCTTTTAATTGCGTTTTAATATTCTGATCGCGGGAAATGCGCCATGGCTCGTAACAGCGGTTCCAGAATACGGCTTTTATCTCATGTTCTTTTACAAGCTCTGGAATAATTTCATCGGCTTTGCCTTTGCGAAAAACCAAGTTGCCCTCTAAAGAGTTGTTCAGGCTTTGCAAGGATTGATGCAGCCACCAGCGCGATGCTCCGCCGCGTTTCCACGGCCCCGCATTTTCATCATCCAGAATAAAGAGCGGGATGATTTTATACTCATTTTCTACAGCATGATGTAAAGCTGGATTATCATGGAGGCGCAAATCCTGCCGAAACCATATAAGGGCTGTTTTTTGTGTCATGATTTTTGATACGTGATTTTATAAGAATAGATCACATCAACTTGCCTTGCGTTTGTAATACCCGCCCACAACTTCGGCGAGGCCATCACCTTCCCCGATGATTTTGAATTTGCGGGTATAGTCATGGTTAAAATGGTCCATGAAATTCACGCTGATATGTTCAAATTGCGGAAAAGTTTCGCGGAATATGCGCGTGGCTTCGGCCTCGATATAGGCTTTATAACGCGGGCTTTCATCTTGCAGAACAAAATTCAGGGAAGCGGCCTGACCTTCATGGCGCATCATAAAATGGATAATTGCGCTCATGCATTCGCCGTTTAGCAAATTGACCATATGATTGAAAAAGCTGGCGTAATATTTTTGCCCGTCCGCGCCAATGAGGTAATCGGTATTCTTGCCTTCCAGATTATGAAGATATTGCGTGCCGTTTTCATCGGTTTGTACGCTCGCTTTATCTTCCATTTTATAGCGGATCATCGGGAATGATTTCTGCCGCAAGGAGGTAATATAAAGCGCATCATCTTCGCTTTCTTCGACATGGGCGAAATTATCGAACACCTTGTAATCGAAACTGCTGGTGCCGCTTTGATGCGCAATTTCGCCGAGTTCAACAGCGCCGTAAGTCATTTCAATACGGCTACCCGGAAACATATCCTGAATAAAGGTTTTAGAACAATCAAAGAAAAACTCGCCGCTGACATTGATATATTTCAGCCCCCTGAATGGCTCGATATGGTGGGTATGCATGATCTCGGCCACGCGCTGCAGAACGCAAGGGAAGATCACGAGCAAGCTGACCTTGCGGGTTTTTAGAATGTGCAGTAATTCCAGAACGCTTTCTTTGGTGATGGTTTCAAATGGCACGACGGTAAAGCCGAACAAGCGGTGCAACCAGCCATTGAATTCAGCATAGGCCCCCGTAAAGTAAGAACGAAGCGGGTAATACAAAACAAAAGATTCGCCGCGCCGCCAACCATTTAAATGAAATGATTCCAAAAACGATTGCGCCATCACATTGGCATCTTGATGGTCCAGCCAGCGATATGTGGGGATGCCTGAAGTCCCGCCCGTAGAAATAGAAACCTTGAAATCTTTTTTGATGAAAAGAGAGGATATAGCGCGTTTTAAATCGGGGGGCGCGCCGTTTTGTATCAACTCGCGTTTGGAAGAAAATTGCCGCGCGCAAAAGGCCGTATTGCCAGCCTTTAAATCGGCTTTGGTTGTTATGGGCGTTTTGGCAAATTTTTCCCAGAATTTTTGCTCATCCCAGCCGTCTTGCTGTTTTAAAAAATCGTTATAGCGCCCTTTATAAAAAGGAACATTTGAATTGGCAAAATTAAGCAGTTCAACCACATTTTCACGCTTGGATCTTCGCGTTTCCAGAGGTTTTAATATTTGCTTATGCCCGATATGTTTAGCAAGGAATCCCATAAGGTTATTCTTGCCCTATGAGAGCGGTAAAGCAAGGAGTTTTGCCAGGCAGTTCTAAGCCTATCCATCGGCATTAATCTTGCCGATGATTTCATGCAGAGTTTCTTCGGCGCGCAGGTTTTCAACCTGACATGTTCCGGCAGCCTGATGACCGCCGCCGCCATATCCCAGGCAGAGCTTGCCGATATGGGTTTTGCTGGTTTTATTCAGGATAGACTTCCCAATGGCAAGTACGGTATTTTGTTTGTTTTTGCCCCATAAAACATGGCAGGAAATATTGCATTGCGGAAAGAGAGCATAAATCACAAAACGGTTCCCCGCCCAAATAACATCTTGCTTGCGCAAATCCAGTAGAACCAGATTTTTATGCACTTCAGAGCAACTTTCAATTTGCTGGCGGAATTTTAATTGATGATCGTAATACAGATCAACGCGTTCTTTCACATCAGGCAGTTGTAAAATCTCTTCGATTTTCTGATGCTCCATGCACACATCAATTAACTGCATCATAAGCTGGTAATTGGAAATGTTGAAATCGCGAAAACGCCCCAGCCCTGTGCGGGCATCCATGATAAAGCTGAGCAGGACCCATCCTTCGGGGTTCAAAATTTCTTCTTTGGTAAAGGCTGCGGAATCAGCCTTGTCCACAGCGAGCATCATATCTTCGGAAATATTGGGCATTTTTTCAGCACCGCCAAAATAATCATAAACCACGCGCGCCGCCGAGGGAGCATCGGGGTCAATTATATGATTTTCGGGATTGCCTTTTACGCGCTCTGATTCACTGGAATGATGATCAAAAGCCAGATAAACACCCTCCACATAAGGCAAATTGGTTGTGATATCATCCGGCCCGACATCGATAAGACCGTCTTGCATGTCTTTGGGGTGCGCAAATGTTACATCATCAATCATGCCCAGTTCTTTCAGGATAACCCCGCAAACCAAACCATCCATATCGGAGCGTGTAATCAAACGGTATTTTTTATTGGGGTCGGGAAGTATTTTGGCCTGTTGTGACATGTGCGTGATCTCCTGATTTTATAAATACCTACAAGGTAACAGGATACATGATTTTTTATTATTTTTGAGTAAATTTTTTTATTGTGCCGCACCCATCAAAAAAGCGGTCCTTAAAAAGACCGCTTTTCAATGTTCGTGAATATAGGAGTATGTAGGGTTTTAAGAACTTGCCGCTTCCTTGTCGTCTTCGTCTTTATCGTCCTTTTGGGACTTGGATTTTTTCTTTTTATCCGCATACACAAAAACAGGTTCTTTGTTATCGGTCACGGTATCGGCATTAATCACAACTTCTTCGACATTCTCCATATCCGGTAATTCAAACATGGTGTCCAGCAGCATGTTCTCGATAATCGAACGCAAACCGCGCGCCCCTGTTTTTCTTTCGATCGCTTTTTGAGCAATCGCTTTCAAGGCACCATCGGTGAATTTCAAATCCGCGCCTTCCATTTCGAAAAGCTTTTGATATTGCTTTGTCAGAGCATTTTTAGGCTCTGTCAGAATTTGAATAAGAGCACCTTCATCCAGATCTTCCAATGTCGCAATCACAGGCAAACGACCCACGAATTCAGGAATAAGGCCGTATTTCAGGAGGTCTTCCGGTTCAAGGTCTTTAAACAATTCACCGATATTGCGCTCATCCATATCTTTAACATCGGCGCCGAAGCCAATCGTTTTACCGCGGCCACGCTCGGCAATAACCTTGTCCAGACCGGCAAACGCGCCGCCGCAAATAAACAGGATGTTGGCCGTATCGACTTGCAAGAATTCCTGCTGGGGGTGCTTGCGCCCACCTTGCGGAGGAACTGAAGCCACCGTACCTTCCATCAATTTCAAAAGCGCCTGTTGAACACCTTCGCCGGATACGTCGCGTGTGATAGAGGGATTGTCGGATTTGCGGGAAATTTTGTCGATCTCATCGATATAAACAATTCCTTTTTGCGCGCGCTCGACATTGTAATCGGAGGCTTGCAAAAGTTTAAGGACAATGTTTTCGACATCCTCACCCACATAACCCGCTTCGGTCAGTGTGGTCGCATCGGCCATCGTGAACGGCACGTCAATGATTTTTGCAAGAGTCTGGGCGAGCAGGGTTTTACCGCAACCTGTCGGCCCCACAACCAGAATATTGGATTTTGTCAGTTCCACATCCGCGCCGGAACCTGTTCCACCATGCTCCAGACGTTTATAATGGTTGTGTACGGCCACAGACAAAATACGCTTTGCGTTTTCCTGTCCGATAACATAGTCATCGAGAGTTTTCTTGATATCGCTAGGGGCGGGTAGATCCTCGCCCGAACTGACCAACTGGCTTTTATCCTCTTCGCGGATAATATCCATGCACAATTCCACGCATTCATTACAAATGAATACATTCGGTCCGGCAATAAGCTTTCGAACTTCGTGCTGGCTTTTGCCGCAGAACGAACAATAGAGCGTATTTTTTGAATCGCCGGAGGAGGATGAACTGGATTTACTCATGGTGGGGGTGCTTTCCTGATCCTTATTGATAGAGCATTACTCTACTAATCTGCCAAGTCATAAGCGCTTAGGCAAGCCCTTATAATAAACAAATTAGTGTTACGCACGTTCAAATCAACTTTTATGCCCTTGTAAAACATATTTGAAGCCCTTATATCAAAGCCCATGGAAAACCTCGAAACCTTGAAAGAAAATTTTGAACTCTTCGATGATTGGGAAGAGCGGTATCGCTATCTTATCGATTTGGGGCGTAAACTGCCCTCTATGGATGAAAGCCTGAAACGCGAGGAATACATTGTTCGCGGCTGTACCTCGCAAGTCTGGATGGTGCCGGATATTCAAGACGGGCATTTATATTTCAGGGCCGATAGCGATGCCCATATTGTGCGCGGTTTAATTGCTATTTTGATGGCCGCTTATGAAGGGCAAGCGCTTGCCAAAATTCCCGGCATAGATATCGAAGCCTTTTTCAAGGAGATCGGTCTGGACCAGCATTTAAGCCCCAACCGCCGCAACGGTTTTTTCTCTATGGTCGAGAAGATCCATTCTCTGGCGCAGCAATAGGCGCATCATCGCTTTCGCCGTTTGTTTCATTATCTTTATACCTGACACTGCGCAAAATATCGCGGAATAAAGAATCCGGTTCGGCAAAAGCATCGCCCACAATTTCGGCTTCAATGGAAAAGGCGGAATTCTGGCCCAGCCACATTTGCGCGATAAAAATGCTGGGGGTCATGCCGACTTTTCCCTCACCAACCAATCCGGCCAGACGATAGCGATTTTCATCATCTTCGTAATAGCTGGTTTCATAAGTGTTCACAATGCTGCCTTTTGTCATTTCCTCCAGCGTGGCCACCATAATCTGGCGGTCATATTTGTCTTTGATATCCTCGCCAATCGGGTTGCATACGGCGCGCACATTCACCGTGGCCGAAATGCCGAAAGTCTGGGTGAATAAAACCTGCTGGTAACATTCATCGCCGCTTTCCCCGCCATCACAGCGTTCGCTTATTTCCGGCTCGGATGGAAAGCCGATGGTGAATTCACAAGATTCGGGCGCGTAAATTGTGCTCATTTCCTGAGGAGGCCGCGCTTCATAAGGCTCGGTTTCCTCTTCAGATATCTGCGCAAAAACGCTGACGGGGAAAAGGGTGCATATTAAAATGGCGCTTAAAATTATTTTTATCATGCTTCTATTCTTTCCGGGTTCCAGTGTTCGGGATCGGCTTTTACTTGCTCGCCTGTATCCATGTTTTTAACTTCGCCGTCTTCGGCAAACCAGACAAAGGGGATGCCTTTTTTCTCGGCATAACCCATTTGTTTTTGCAATTTCTTGCCATGGGCGATTTCAACATTAAATCCGCGCCCGCGCAAGCTGCGCTCTAATTCTTTCATCGCCGGAATATCCGCTTCCTCGCGCGGTGGCAAAATCAGAATGTCGGTCGGGCATTTGCGCAAAACGGGTAGTTTTCCTTGGCTTCGCAAGCGATCAAACAGGCGCGAAAAACCGATGGAGATTCCAACGCCGGGAAGATGTTTATTAATATAACTCCCCGCGAGATCATCATAGCGCCCGCCAGAACAGATGGAGCCGTAACCGTGGTCGTCCACGAAAACGGTTTCATACACCGTGCCTGTGTAGTAATCCAGCCCGCGCACGATGGAGAGGTCAGCCACAACTGCGCCCTCGGGAAGATGGGAGAGGGATTTCAAAACTTCAATTAGTTCGGAAAGGCCTTCTTTAGTTAATTCAGAGGTAGAGGGAGCATTTAAATTATCTTCTAAAAACTCTATTTGTTGCCAAATTTTGAATGTTTTGCTTTTATCTGCTTGTCTTAAAAAGGCCTTTATGGGATCTAAGAACTTTATTGCGTCACTTGAATTATTTTTCTGATGTAGTTGATCAAGAGATTTTTCAAAGTCTGCGATTGACATCTTTTCTCTTTTATCAATTAATCTTAAAACATCTGTGAAATCAAAATCATATTGTTGTAATAAACCAATCAATATCTTCCGAGTACTCACCCGTATCTGGATATTCTCATTCTCCATGCCGGGCAGGGAGGACAGCACTTCCCAGATAATCGCGGGCATTTCGGCATCGAAGGTGATGGGCAGATTATCGGGATTAATCACATCAATATCGCATTGATAAAATTCGCGCATGCGTCCGGCTTGCGGTCTTTCCCCGCGCCAGACCTTTTGCATCTGGTATCGTTTGAACGGGAACACCAGATCATTGAAATGCATCGCCACGTAGCGCGCAAAAGGCACCGTTTGATCAAAGTGCAAAGCCAAGCGCGCCTCGCCCTTTTCGTTTTCATCGGCTTGCAGGCGCTCCAGCGTATAAATTTCCTTATCGACATCCTCGCCTTTGGCGGCGATCACGGCCAGCTCTTCGACGGCCGGCGTTTCGATGGAGCAAAAGCCGTAGCTTTCAAAAACCTTGCGTATATGATCCAGCCATTGCTGTTCAACCATGCGCACTTCGGGGAGCCATTCGGGAAAACCGGAAATGGGGGAGGGTTTGTAGATTTTTTTCTTGTCTTTGCTCATGGGATAAGAGAATAGCGGCGCAGAGCGCAAAAATCACGCGGTTTTTTCTTGACATAACACGTTTGCGGTATGTAAAACATGAGAGCAAATTAAATATCGAAGGACCTTCATATCATGCCTGTAAACAATATCTTGTATAATATTGGTGATGCTTTGGATAACAGCCGTTTTTCAAGACATAAAAGATTAACCGATAAAGAAAAAGTTGTGGCGGGCGGTATGGCCGTTGGATTGGGCGTAACAGCGATAGCCGCTACGGTGTCCACATTTTTCCTTGTTTTTCCGGATAGAACGGAAATTGCCGATAACTGGGCTTCGGATCATGGGCTGGATTATACCCGGCTTTGTTATACGCCCAATCCAGATACGGAAACGGAATTGAATATCCGCAATGATGCTTATTGGCCGGTTGAAAATACTATGGAGTATATGGATGCAACGGGGCCGATCGGGCAGGGCGTTAGTGATGATCTGGTCGCCAGTGATACGATTTTTTGCATCGGGCCGGAGCATGATTCCGGACAGGCCATTTACCAGCAATCAATGGGCCGTGAATTATATTTTGTATCGGAGAATTTGTCTGATCTGGAAACGGAGCTTGCCACCTCTCTTTTCGAGCGGCGCGGTTTGTATCCGACAATCAATGGCAGCTTGACCCAGCGGGAAAACCGCTATATCACCTCTGCGGCCCTCATCTGGAAGCGCTCTACAGAGGCTATAAAGGCAGTCAGCCATGTTGATGGAATATTTGCTATTCTTTCTGCTTCGGGCGGGGCCGATATTTTTGAAAGTGCTCACTGGCAAGATGTTGCGGCTATGCCAGGTAGAAGCGCTGCCGCGCAAGCTTTTCAGAGTGCTTATGAGAATAGCGACCAGCATTATGATGCACGCCGCAATGAAGCCAGAAAGGCGGCCTTCTTTGCTGCTGTCCATAGCGCGGAATTGCAGGAAGATACCGATGTGCCCTTCCTGCAATGGTATGAAGGCGAAGTGGACGAACAGCCGGAACGTAGATCACGGCAGGTGCCTTCTATGTGCTCTAACGGCGAGGGGGGCATGCGACCCTGTATGAAAACCGAATATTACACGGTCTATGTTGATCCGCCGTCTTACGTTCATTCCGAGGATTTGCATCCCGCAACTTTGGTGGCTTTAAGTGATATTTTTACCGATGCCGCGCCGTTTTTAAATTTGGAAGAGGCGCAAGATCTGATTAATGATCCCCAAAGTCTGGAATTTCACAATGGCCGCATCCGTATGATTTACCATCAGGCGCAAACCAATGCCCGCCGTTATGCCGGTAGTCATTTTCAAGGGCGTTCTGAAGTTGGCCGCGGGATACGCGTTGATATTGATGCGCAAAATTATATCGCGCCAGAGAGATAGGCTTTATTTTTCTTCAAACAAATCGGCAAGCTGGCTGATGAGCGCTTGCGCAAGCCCGTCAGCATCGGCGATTGTCAGTGCCTTTTGATAATAGCGCGTGACATCATGGCCGATGCCGATGGCCGTTAATTCAATATCGGTTTTGTTTTCAATCCAGTCAATAACGCTACGCAAATCGGCCTCTAAAATATTGGATGGGTTTACTGATAGGGTTGAATCATCCACGGGTGCGCCATCGGAAATCACCATAATTATTTTGCGTGCTTCTCCGCGTTTGGCTAGGCGGTTATAAGCCCAGACAAGCGCCTCGCCATCAATATTTTCTTTTAATATGCCCTCTTTCAGCATAAGGCCGAGATTTTTATGGGTGCGCCGCCATGCATCATCGGCAGCCTTGTAAATGATATGCCGCACATCATTGAGGCGCCCGGGTTTGTCTGGACGGCCATTTTGCGCCCAAAGATCACGGGCTTTGCCGCCTTTCCATGCACGTGTCGTAAAGCCAAGAATTTCGACTTTCACCCCGCAACGCTCCAGCGTTTTGGCAATAATATCAGCCGTCATGGCGGCAATAGCGATAGGCCGCCCGCGCATGGAGCCGGAATTATCAATGAGGATACTGACCACCGTATCGCGGAAAGGCATATCCTTTTCCTGTTTATAGGTAAGTGGCACATTCGGGTTCGCAATCACGCGGGCAATGCGGGCGGTATCCAGAATGCCTTCTTCCATATCGAATTGCCAGGAGCGTAATTGCTGGGCCATCAATTTGCGTTGCAGGCGATTGGCCAGCTTTGTAATGATGGCTTGATGGCTGGAGAGCTGTTTGTCCAGCATATCGCGCAGGCGTTTTATTTCATGAGGATCGGCCAACTCTGCCGCCGGAACTTCTTCATCGAATTCTGTTGTATAGATTTTGTAATAACCGCTCGGACCATTGATAATGCCGTCAATGCGGTGCGCCTGATCGGCGGGCATGTCACCGGCTTGTTGTTCTTGCAGGATATCACCCATAATTTCTTCATAGCCGGTTTCAAATTCCTCGCCGCCTTCTGATTCCCCGTCTTCTTGCTCCTGCTCACCGGAATTATTCTCGGATTGATCATCGTCCTGCTCGCCAGCTTGTTGATTTTGTTCGTCCTCCTCGTCATTTTCCTGGTTGTTTTGCCCTTCATCCTGCGCATTATCACCTTGCTCTGGGTCTTGCCCGTCGGCATAATCGGGGGCATCCATATCCAGATCACGGATCAATTTTTTTGCCAGTTTCGCAAAAGCCTTTTGATCGTTTAAAATGGGTTTTAAATTTTCAAAGCCCTCGCTATCGCCCAGCTTGTTCTTAATCCACGGGCTCCATAAATCAATAATCTTTTGGGTGGCCGCGCTCGGCTCTTCATGGCTCAATGCCTGGCGCGCCAAAACGTGCAAGGCATCGGCAAGGGGTATATCTTCACGCTCGCTGGCGCTTTCATAGCCGCGGCGGCGGCATTTTTCGGCCAGTACGGCTTTTAGATTACCGGCCACGCCGCGCATTTGTGTCATGCCAAGAGCTTCACAGCGCGCTTGTTCGAGTGCTTCAAAAGCGGCCTTGGCTTTTGTGTCGGCCGGAATTTCGTTCCAATGCAGTTTTTGATTGTGATGGGCAATTTTTAAGGCATAGGCATCGGCACAGCCGCGCACAAGTTTGACCGATTCAGGATTCATATTATGATCGGGCAACGGCAGGCGCGGCGCTGTAAGAGAGCCGACCTGACCGATCGGCGCTTCGCCTGCGTTATAGCTTGGCTCTAATTCCTTATGCCCTGAAAGGGTGCGCAAGGTGGCCGAGGTCACATTTTTAAATTCTTCGAAGCGATCGTTCATTATTCTTCAGATGGCTGATATTCTTGTCTTTTATAAACATAGTATGGAACATCTGCCATGCCCAGAATTTCCTCGCTGGCCATGAATATATCATCGGTTGTATATATCCGCTCTCTTTCATAAGCACTCAAGGCATTTTGGAAATTTTCATGCTCGGCAAAAGTGTTCAGGATGGTGTAATGATCGGGGCTGTTTACAAATAATAGTGTTTCGGGCTTATAGCGCTCCATATCCTGCGCGAAGTAATCACCTAATAGTTGCCAGTAAGTATCTCTTTGCTCGCCCTCAAGCTCAACAAGGTGATAGGTAAACCAGTTGGCCACAAAGCGCGAGGCAAATTCCATGTCGAGATATACAGCCATTTGCAAGGCGGTGGTGGTGGAATTGCTTTCAATGTAAAAGCTCTTTTCCGGCCCCTTTGGCTTTAAAATATCGGTAAGATCGTGAGTGCGGTAATAATTATGGGAGATATCAGCTTTATTCTGCCAGATAATCGTGACGCCCGCAAAAGATATAACCGCCATTACGAAAAGCAAATAGCGCGCATGTCTTTGTATGAAGTCCTGATAATAAAGCCCGGCCAGCGCGCCTGTAGATGTAACAAAAAGAATGCTGAACGGAATAAGATGCAGCGAAAACCCTTTCCATTGCACCCAGTAGGGAATAACGGCCAAACCCGCAAATAGGACGATGAAAACACTCAGCGTTTTTTGCTCCCCTGTATTCTCGCTTGCAAGTGCCATACCCATCATACAGGCCCAGATAAAAAGCATGGCAATGGCGAATTTGTGAATAACGGGATCGCCCAAAGCGCCGACATATAATTCAAGGCTAAGAGGCAAAACGAGATTTATAAAATCTGGAAAAAAGATAATTGTTGCCGCGATATAGGAAAGCGTTCCAATAGCCAGAATAATAAAATCAGGATCAAAAACAATTTTTAAACTTCTTTGCCGGTAAAGGCGATGTAATAACACAGCCGTCGGCAAAAGTCCGTAATGCGGTTTTGTCAGGATAAAGGGCGTAAAGGCGATAAAGGTTAAAATTGCTGGTAGGGAAGATTTTTGATGCTTGTAAGTTATCGAAAGTTGAGCCAGTAAAAAAGGAAGCAGTGTAATAGCAATCAGATGATCTTTTTGCCCGTATTCCAGCAAGGGAACGCAAAGCAATGCAATGCCGTAAAACAGCAGTAGGGTATGTTTGAAAGCGTTTGGTATTGGCCAAAGCCTAAGGAAATATGCGCTTATTCCAAGGCTGAGAATACTTAAACCCAGCGTATAGACATGCAAGGCTTGCCAGATTTCCAGACCGGCCTTCATCAAGCCTATAACAGGGATGAAAATAATAAAGCAGAGCGGCGGGTTTGTATCGAAATAATATTCGCTTAAAGCCTGACCGTTTAAAATATGCTCTGCCGCGCTGATTAGCCATGCGGCATCAGCGGGGATTCTGATAAAACTTTGCAGATATACCCATGGTGCGAATATGAACAAAAGGGTAAGGGTAAAAGTAACCGTAACCGTTGATTTATTATCATGGACGCGCATATAAACCGTAAAATTCAGGTGACTGCCACATTACGGATGGCGCTTTGCGGAAGATCCACATCAAAACAGCGTTGGTAGTATTCCGCGATGATCGGGCGCTCTGTTTCATCACATTTATTCAAGAATGATAGCTGGAAAGCCACTTCGCGGTTTTCAAAAATCAGCATGTTTTCAATCCAGCTTAAAACCGTACGCGGGCTCATCAAAGTGGAGAGATCGCCATTAACAAACCCTTCGCGGGTTAAATCGGCCATACGCACCATTTTATCAATATTATCGCGCCCCTCATCATTTTGCATTTCGGGAAATTTGGCGAGCATAATGTTCATTTCATCATCGTGGGGCAAGTAATTCAGGGTTACGACAACATTCCAGCGGTCCATCTGGCCCTGGTTGATTTGCTGGGTTCCGTGGTATAGCCCCGTTGTATCACCAAGACCAATAGTGTTCGAGGTCGCAAACAGGCGGAAGGCCGGATGGGGCCGAATAATGCGGTTTTGATCGAGGAGGGTCAGTTTTCCTTCGGCTTCCAGAACACGTTGGATGACGAACATAACATCAGGGCGGCCCGCATCATATTCATCAAAGCACAAAGCAACGGGGTGTTGAAGCGACCAGGGAAGCAAGCCTTCTTTCCATTCGGTGATTTGCTTTCCTTCCTTCAAAACAATCTGATCTTTACCGATCAAATCTACGCGGCTGACATGGGAATCAAGATTGATTCGGACCATTGGCCAGTTCAAACGCGCAGCCACCTGTTCGATATGCGTGGACTTACCGGTTCCGTGATAGCCCTGAATCATCACGCGGCGATTGTGAGAGAAGCCGGCCAAAATCGCCAGCGTCGTATCGTGATCAAATTGATAGGTTTTATCCACTTCGGGAACGTTATCGGTTTTTTCCTTAAACCCCGGCACTTGCCAATCGACATCCAGCCCGAAAACCTCGCGGACATTAATCTTGGTATCGGGAATGGATGTGTATTTTCCTTCCTTGGCCTTCACCGTTGTAATGTCAAAAGACATTCCTCTGGCTTCTTTGTCTTTGTCGAGTTCGTCAATATCTTGGATAGGCATAGTTTTTATCTTTGTTGATGGTTTTATTTACGGGGCGGTAAGTCTTCGAATTTCTCATAGGCAACTTTTAGTATTGTATACGACATATTGATCTGTTTGAGAAGTTCTTCGGATTTTGCGCAGCCCCTATTCAAATCGGGGTGATATTTTTTGGCCAGCTCTTTATATCTTTTTTTGATGTCGGGCAACTCTACAGGTGGCTCCAGCCCTAATATAGCCAAAGCCTGAAATTCAGGAGAGTGACTTTCATGGCGCTGGCGGAAATTATCAGAGCTGCGTTTATGTGCTTCTTCGCGGCTTTCGGCGTCTTCTCCATATTGAAATTCCCAGGCGCGGCCACGTAAAATATCTTCCGTATGCCCGTTTACGCCGTATTTCCAGGTCGGGCGAAAACCGTACAGGCTTTTGATCACATGATCCTGCACTTCATCATCGCTCATTCCAGAAAAGAAATTCCAGGCCTTGTTATATTCCTGCACATGTTCCAGGCAAAAATAATAATACTCATTAAGGCCTCTATGTTTAGGGGCTTTATAATCTCCATGTGCGGAGCAGCCATGCATATCGCAGAGTGTGACCGCGTTATTTTGGCGGCCATCGGCATATTCGGCAGATTTCGGCTTTAATTTTATTTTTGGCATGTTTTCTGATTGCCTATTTTTCTCATATACTTATATTTTATCCCAACATGCGTGAAATTTAAAAAAGTAATTATTAAAAATTATGGCTCTGGAAAACATTATCAAGCAAAAATTACAAGATCGTTTCTCTCCCTTGGAATTAGAGGTGGAGAATGAAAGCCACAAACATGCCGGTCATGCGGGCAGTCCCGGAACGGGGGAAAGTCATTTCCGTGTTTATATTAAAAGTGATCTATTCGAGGGAATGAGCCGTATCCAAATACATCGTGAAATTCACGATTGTTTGTCTGAAGAGATGAGCGGCGGTATTCACGCGCTATCTATACAGGCGTTGCCAAAATAGCAATAAAAAGTACCGCATTGGTATTGATTGAAATCTCACATATACCATAGGATGTCCTTGCTTGTTTTTACACAACCCAAGGATGTTTTTTATGAAGTCTATTTCATGTGATGACAATCAGGCCGACTGTCAAAAAAGTTCTTTAATCAGCAGGAATATTACCGTGATGGGACGAAGAACATCCATCCGCCTCGAACCGGAACTGTGGCGGGGCATTAAAGAAATTGCTGCGCGGGAAAAATGCTCTATTCATGATATTTGCACGTTAATTGCCTTGCGCAAGAAAGAGAACTCCTCCCTGACGGCGTCAATACGCGTTTTTATTATGCTTTATTTCAAGGCCGGATGCACCGAAGAGGGCCATGGGCGCGCCAATCACGGCAGTTTTGCAAAAATGGTGAAGCGTGCAAAAATCAATGAGGTGGAAGCCCAATTCTTTTCGGAATTAACCTGGGTACCCGGCGTGGTAAGCAGGCAAGTTTCCTCGCTCAAGGCTGAAAGAAAAATGGCTCATTAAATTGTGGAT
>JBKHDZ010000001.1:0-40607 GCA_046541095.1 Alphaproteobacteria bacterium | reverse complement strand
AAGCCTGTACCAGCGCGATAGATACCCCGACCACAAGACCGATCAGCAGAACAGGCGCGCCCATCTGGATTGCAATCAAAAGCGCTTGCTGCGCGGTTTATAGGATTTCCTGTTCATTCATGAATCACAGTATAAGGGATAGCGCCCAGGCCAGCCAGAATTATTCCGGTGAATTCACAGCCATGGCGGGAGTATTTTGTGTCTCGATCAAAATTTCCCGGGCTTCCTGATATAAAAAATGAAACAAAGCCCCCGGGCGCCGTTCATCGCTTAAGGTAATGCGCCCTGTATTGGCTTGGCGCTCCAACACGGCGACGGATATATCCCCCAAGGCCGGGCCAAAGGGGCAATGCTTAACCTTATCAATAGATTTATTTTCGCTTTTCATGGCCTGCATACGAAACGTTGTGCATAGGCCCATAGCAAAATCTTTTTCGTTTAAATCCTGCTTGCCCTCCAGCGCAAACGCCAGAACGGGCAGTAATTCCTGCATAAACTGATAGGCATCTTTTAACTGGTTTGTCATTTTTTCAAGCGGCTTTACCATGCCCGCAACACCATTAAAAGACCTGTACCCTCTCCCCTCGGAATAATTTGCAGCTTCCTTCAAACCATCGAAGTATTTCAAGCAGCTATCGCCGAACAATGCCATCATCATGGCGAGATTGGAATCGTTTTTCATTTTTTGCAGACCCTTTTGCGCTTCTTCCTCGGTCAGGCAAAATGTCAAAGCCGAACGCACAATACTATGCTCGTCATAATGGGCGCGAACCTCTTCTTTGATGAAGCGGTTTTGAAAATACAACAGGCTTTCGGGGTCTTTAGGCATAATTTTCACCAAATCTCTGGCATCATCAAAATCACTTATGGTCAGATAATGCACCAAGAAAGCCGGATACGCTGAAAATAGGGCGCGGGAGAATTGATTGCGCTCACTTAAAAAATGATCGCTCATTTGCGCCTCGCGATAATGCGGACATTCCACATTCACCCAAGGGGCAATGGCCTTTATAACCGGGTCATAATCAAAATTGTCCTGTATTTTTGGCATCACAGGACAATAGCAAAAAACCATGCATTATGTCAATAATTAGATCGGCATACGCATGATTTCCTGATAGGCGGAAATCATTCTATCGCGCAAGGTCACAATAGTATCCAGGGTGATTTCAGACGCGCTGACGGCCTGCACGACTTCGGTTATATCGGCCTCACCGCGTACGGCGGCGGCTTGCATCTGTTCACCGGTTTTCATGGTTTGCATGGATTCTTCCAAGGAATCTGTGACAAACTCCTGGAAACTTTTGCCGCCCACCTCATTTTGCACAGGGATGCTGGATGTCGGCATCGCCGAAGTGCTGGTATAGGCTCTGGCTGCAAAATTGGGATCTATAATTTTATCCATTTTTATCCTCTATTCTAACCTTTATTATAGCACAAATTGCCTACCTTAATAAATCAATAGTGCGCATGACCATGGATTTTGATTGCTCGATCATCCCCAGATTGGCTTCATAGGTTCTTTGTGCCTCGCGCATATCGGCCATTTCAATCAAGGTATTCAAATTCGGCATTTTCACATAACCTTCCGCATTGGCGGCCGGGTGATCAGGGTTATATTCCAGCTTGAAATTACTTTTCTCGTCTTCAATGACCTGCTCAACTTGCACTTTTTTTACACCAGCATCGCGGTCAAGTTCGTTTTTAAAAGTAATTTGCTGGCGGCGATAAGGATCGGCGCCCGGCGTATCGCCCGTTGTATTGGCATTGGCAATATTTTCCGTGATCACGCGGATACGGTGGCCGTGGGCTTTCATCCCGCTGGCCGAAACACTCATCGCATTCAATAATTCCCAACTCATAACTCTATCCTCCTACTATTTTTATTGCTGCTTCCCTAAAGCGGTTTTCAGCATTCTGATATTTTTCTGGTACATATTGGTCATCAGGTTGTAATCAATCATATTCTTGTTGGTTTTCACC
The DNA here is from genome assembly GCA_046541095.1 of Alphaproteobacteria bacterium. Classification (GTDB taxonomy): domain Bacteria; phylum Pseudomonadota; class Alphaproteobacteria; order Micavibrionales; family Micavibrionaceae; genus UBA2638. The sequence goes on along the minus strand of JBKHDZ010000001.1, from coordinate 38,624 downwards.
AGCTGCTCTTCCATGACAACCGCATTGCCGGCAGGGGCTACTTCATAGGTTTTCTTGTTTTCGCGGTTTTGCGGATTAAAAATTTCTCCCGCTGGCGACATGTGGCTATTACGCGTGCGTTCAATATAAACGGCCGAGCGCCTGTCTTTTTCGACATTTTTCAGCGTTTCGCGGAAATCCAGATCTTTTAAATCTTTTGGAATATATCCCGGCGTATCCGCATTGGAGATATTTTGCGAAAGCACACGCTGGCGCTGGTTCAAAAACTCCATTTTTGCGCCTAATGCTTTGAAAAGACTTAAATTTTGTGTTGTCATCGTTTCATACCCTAATTGTTTTAATCCTGACAGCTTTTATCAATGCGAAAACCATGCCAAAATGAAGATATGGGTATAGACCAATATGATAACGGCAAGAAAAACACCCGCGGAGAGCAATTAAAGCCGCTGAATACGGAAAAAATCCCTGCCCGTAAAACGGCGGTATCCCTGCAAGAGCAGGAAAACAAGCGCAGGGCGCCGAAAATCACGGCCGCAGGACGCGGCGTTATTGCCGAAAAAATTCTTCAGCTTGCCTTTGAAAATGATATCAAAGTGCGTAAAGACAGTGATTTGGCCGAAATGCTCGCCCAAATAGAGCTGGATAGTCCCATTCCGACCGAAGCCTTCACCGCCGTGGCGGAAATTTTATCCTACGTGTATCGCGCAAACGGGGAAGCCGATCCTTTCGATGCGGTTTTGAAAGGCTTTGATAAAGACGATGAATAAGTTTTGAGCGCTTCCTTTTTTTATGAACATTTGGTATTGCTTGCTCATGGAAATCATTACCTTCGCCCAGATTGCCCAGCTTATTGTCACGCTTGCCCTCGTGGTGGGTTTAATGGGCGGGCTTGCGCTTCTCATCAAAAAACTGGGCCTCGCGCACAGCGCCCCTGTGAATAAGACGCAAAAAAGATTGAAAATCATTGAATCTCAACCACTTGATGCGCGCCGTAGGCTGGTTTTGGTGCAATGTGATGATAAACAACATCTTGTCATGCTCGGTATTAATGGCGACACTATTATCAAAACCGATATAGAGCCGGATAAACCAGACGAGAATGAGCGCAAAGAAAATCCCGCAAACATTTGATAAAAAACGCATTTTTGTCGCCGTATTTTTGGCGATATTTGGCGCTGTTTTCTTTATACCTGCCGAATCGGCGCTGGCGCAAAGCATCTCTCTTGATTTCGGCGGTGAGCAGGATGGCACGGTAACAGGCCGCATTATCCAGCTGGTCGCCATACTGACCGTTTTGTCGCTCGCCCCGTCCATCTTGATTATGATGACATCTTTTACGCGGATTGTTGTGGCGCTCTCATTCCTGCGTACAGCGATTGGTTTACAACAAACCCCGCCCAATACGGTGATGATCTCCCTCGCGTTGTTTTTGACCTTCTTTATTATGGCGCCAACATTACAGGCCGCCTACGATCAGGGCCTGCGCCCCCTTATTAATGAAGAAATTGATGAAATGCAGGCTTTCGAGCGCTCGGTCGAGCCGTTTCAGGCTTTTATGCTCAAACATGTTCGGGAAAAAGATTTAACGCTCTTTATAGAACTCAGCGAAACAGAGCGGCCGGAAGAAGCAATGGACTTACCCCTGCAAGTTGTCATTCCGGCCTTTATGATTTCCGAGCTTCGCCGCGCTTTTGAAATCGGCTTTATGCTGTTCCTGCCGTTTTTGATTATCGATCTGGTCACGGCCTCGATTTTGATGTCGATGGGTATGATGATGCTCCCGCCGATTACAATCTCCCTGCCCTTCAAGATTATTTTCTTTGTGCTGGTGGATGGCTGGCATTTGATCGCGGGCTCGCTTATTCAGAGCTTTGATCAGGTTCCCGCCGCCGCTATCCCCGGCCCGGGTGGATAGGCTAGCGTTAATTCGACGGGCTTTGATTGACATCGCGGTAAGAATTCAAAAACTCCCCGAAGAGATCTATTTCCGCCACAGTAGATAAAAGTGTTTCACGGTCGGCCAGACCCGAGGCTTTGCGCGGGCGGGATACCACATCAAAAAGGCGCGCTTTATTGGTCTGGCTCATCGCCTCGCCGTATTTTTCGCGCAAATTGGCAAGACCGATCCGATCGCCCGAGAGATTTTGCGCAACCGCTCTTTGCAGGATCAGCATCGCATGATCATCGCTCAAAGGACGCGTCAGAGAAATATTTTCATCCAGTATGACATCTTCCAGCGCGTAAGCCGCATCATCCCAAAACCCCGATTGCCAGGCAATATCCGCCCGCAAGCGGTTCACTTCGGGGCTTGAATTAAGGGTTTCCAAAATGGCCAGCGCCTGATCGGTTTTTCCATCCATAGATAACGCCCGCGCGCGCAAAAGCGATAATTCCTCGAAACGCCCTTTCGTTGCTACATCACCCGGCAGATTTTTCAGGAAACCCACCGATTTATTCAGCGCCGAAAGCGCATCGCGCGGATTTTTATCAATGAGATTAATCGCAGCCAAACGCGTGGCTGTGCGCGCCGCCTCATCGCCGCTCAAACGGTGATCAATCTGGTATTTCAGCAAATCCGAGGCTCTATCCAGCAAATCGGCCTGCACCATATGTTCGGCCAAATTGGAGATCAGGCGGCTGCCCTCTTCGCCAGAAGGGACCAATTCCTGAAACTGCTCGTAAAGCGCCACGGAATCAAGCGGCGAGATATCTTTCAATTCTTCCTTGTCCAAAAAGAATTCGGTAAACATTTTCGACATATCGCGGGTAATGCGCTGCCCCAAAATGGTATCAGGAACAAGGGAGGCCGCCTCACGCATAATATTAAGCCCCTTCACATAATCGCCATTTTCAAAGTAAGTGCGCCCCAACCAATAATTGACTTGTGCCTCTAGCTCATCACCGCGCCACGCATAACGCAGACGCTCCAGCCGGTCTATTGCCTGGCCCGGTGTGATTGACTTTTCTTCCATCAATAACCGTGTCAGCGCAAGCCCCGCTTTCACACGGTAAAGGTCATCTTTACCTTCGGTCAATTCTTGCCACAACTTTTTGGTGGTAGCCAGATCGCCTTTTTGACGCGCCGCTTCGCCTTGCAAATATTGAAGCGCGGCAGCGTTAGCCGTATTCAATTCATCATCTTCCTTGATGTTAAAGAGCTGCTCGGCTTTTTTGACCTCTCCGGCTCGCAGGTAAATCTCGGCCAAAACCACGCCCGCACGGTTTAAAATCTCGGGCGGATAATCTCTGATGGGGGCAATATTATCGGGCAGAACCTCGCGCGCCTGCTGCCAGTCACCAAGGTCGGCCAGCGTAAAGGCCCGCCAGATTTGTATTTCCTCATAATCTTTTAATAGCGGGGCGGATAAATCGCGAAACGCTTCATCGGTTTTCCAGGCAAACGCCTTGGCTACACCGCGCAAAGACATAAATTCGGGGTTCTGCACCAATTCCGGCAATTCCCGCTCGGCATATTTCAAAAAGCCCAAAGCCTCGGCGCCGCGGCCATTGGATAATTGCATTTTCGCCAAAGTAATCAGGTTTTCGATTTTTGTGCCTTCTGTCATATCCGGCAAAGAGGCCAAAATAACGCTTTCATTTTCATTCAAGACATTCAGCCCGCCCATGCGCCATTCATCAAAATTGAATATGCGGCGCTCATTCGGATTGCGCTTCATACGGTCTTCGAAACTCTCTTTTTCAATGCCCGCCACTTTATCAGGCGGCAAGATGGCCAGCCCGTCTTCACGGAAGATCTCCACCCCCTGATCTGTAATTCTGACTTGCAAATTCTCGGTTTTGGGACGAATGGCCAGACCGATAGAAGATTCAAGCACATCAAAATCAACGAAGCTGCGCGCGCCGCCTGCAAAATCCTGCGCATCTTCAACCGTTATGACTTTGAGCGTGCTCCCGGTATAAGGATCTTTTACGTCCAGAACATTGCGGGCGGTGCTTAAAGGCCAGATGATTTTACCGCTGCGCGTCTGGTTTTCGGCAACATCAACGCGTTGCGGCTCGACCGGCTTATAATTTTCATCGTTCACCTTTTCAGGCGTTACAATAACATTCCAGAGCAATCCGCTCCCCTGCCCGATAATATAATTTCCATCGCGCGTCTTGGATGTATAAGCCTTACCGTCTGTAAGGGCCATCTCTTTGATCGGCCGAAAATATTCGGCATCAGGCCCGCTAATTTGGGGTTTGACAAATAAATTGGCTTTATCTGTAACCAGCCATAACGTGCCATAGCTATTAAAAACAGCCATCCCGATTGATTGCGTGGAGGAAAGGGTGAATTTATGCGGCTGTATCTGGTTATCGGCCACCGAACTGACAGTGCGTCTTTGCGGCGCTGATGGCCGGGATGGATTAACGGGCGTTAAGCCTTGCGGTTCGGCGCTTTCTTGCGGGGCCTTTGATGTTTGTTTACGCGCCTCTTCATCATTCAGAACCTTGGCCACTACGCCATCCAGATTTTGAATAGCATCTTGAACGCGCTGTAATTCATTTTCATCAGCCTCCGGCGGTGCTTTTTCTGCTGTTTTTTCAGGCTCTTGACGTGTTCGGGAAGGTTTAGGCGCCTGCTGTGGTTGTGAAGCTGGCGTTTTTTGAGCCGTTTTCATATTCTCAGGAGCATAAATATCAACGACCACGCGCGAGGCAAGGGCAAATACGCGGCTATTGGCACCGGACGGGATTTGCAAACGCACGCGCATCGGGTTTTCGTCCAGCAATTCTATGCCGCGCAGATTATCACCATCAATATTCGTGGAAATGCGGCCCGCCGCATCAAAGTTCAGCGTCAGGCTATCATTTGTCTGATCGGTGATTTTATAGCCGACATTTTGCGGCCAATCGAAAACAAGGCGGGTATAATCATCATGCTCTCCTACCCGCACATTGATTGCGCTCTGCGCCAACAGCGAGGTTAGCGGCATAAACACCAATAAAACGGTTAATATGAGTAAACGATGTATCATCACCAAAAAATTTTAAACCTATAATTTCATGCCAAAAAACGAATTTCCGGGCGTTTTGCTATTTAAGATTACAATATCGACACGGCGCGACAAAGCCAGTTTTTTGCTCTCTTCCATATCCTCGGGCAGGTCGGCATAGCGCGCACTGGCCATGGCGCGGGTAATATGGGGTTTGGTATAGCCCACATTTTCCAGCACTGCCGAAACGCTCATCGCGCGGGCCAGCGATAAGTCCCAATTATCCTTGAAAGCGCTTTGCGGGTTTTCTATCGGGCGCGGGTCGGCATGGCCGACAATTTCTACAGCATTTTGAATGCGCTGGAGAACGCCGCCAATCTCAAACAGAATTTTCTTACCGTCTGTTTGGACGTCAGCGCTACCGCTTTCAAAAAACAAATCATTGGGCATGGACACAACAAGCCTGTCTTTTTGCGGGAAAATAACAAGGTCCTTGCTCCATTCATTGCCGCCAATAGCACCACGTACGACCGATTCCAGGTAGCCCAGATCCAGCGCTCTTGTTGTGCTGATTTTATCAATGGATATGCTCTCGCGGCTCCCTTCGTTAAAGACGGGCGCATAGCTTTTACCGAAATTCCGGTTTACGGCGGCGGTCAATTCCGACCATTTTTCCACCTCTGGCATGGCCATAGAATACAGCAACACAAAAAAGGTCAGCATGAGCGCCATAACATCTGTAAAGGTAATCAGCCATAAAGGGGCAATGGCCTCTTCCTCATCGCAATGCGAGGCATAGCGTTTATAAGCCGGTAGCTGGGTAGCCTGCGGCAAAGGCTCTATTGCATCTTTTTCTCTTTTATCGCGCTCGCTCATAGATCCTGCGCCCTTTCATTTAACCCCAGGGTGACAGGCTCATATTGGCGGAACAATAAATGCACCTGATTTTTCTCACCGCCCGCAAGCCCAGTACTGATAAAGCGCTGCGGCAACCCCTGCCCTTCCAAAAACCCGGCAAAAGAAGACGCTTTAGCTGTATAATCGCGCAAAACTTCAGGCGATTGATTACGCAAGACAGACGGCTCCTCGCCAGTGGCCAAAATCATATCCATGCGGTAAGGCACACCTGTTTCTTCGGAGAGAACCAAAGTAACAAGCGTGGATAAAAATGTATTCTCGCCCGCATCGGCAGAATCGGAAAGCAGCAATTCTTCGGTTGATTGCAAGGCTTGCTCGAATTCCTCCAAGCTTAAAACAATGCGCATTTCCGTACCAAAACGGTTTTGTGCCACTTTAAAATTGGTTATATTATTTTCAAACAAGCCTTTGATTTTATCCAGCGTATTGCCCTCCTGACTGCTTACATCTTCGGTAATTTTTACAGACGGGCGCTCGCGCTCCTTATCCACCGCGGCGGATGAAAACGCCATATTCAGGCTGGATAAAACCGGATCGGCTTTAACTTCTTCAAAATCGGACATGCTGTTCAAAATGATGAAAAAAGAGAGCAGCATGATAAAAAGCGAAAGTGCCAGATATTGATTGGCCATGATATTGCAAACCTTACAGGTTTAATAAAAGATTTAACGCTTTATTATAGCATAAATTATGATCGCTGCGGCCTGAAATTTCACTCAAATACTATCAATCAAATTCGGCAAGCAATTTATCAATATCATCCTGCGTAATGGCTTTATCAGGCATTTGCGGCCCGTTCAAAAGATCATCATCTTTGATGGTGGAGGGCGGAGTCTTTGCAGGGCTATTGTCGGAAGAATCAGGCAGGCCCGGCATTTTATTGCTCAAAATATCCAGCAAAATATTCACCTTGGTTTCGATATCTTTCAAGGCGCCGACTACCTTGGTAATGCGCTGTCCTGTAATATCCTGAAATGAACAGGCTTCATAAATTTTGGTGACTTCAGCGCAAATAATATCACCATTGTCCCCGCCTATAGCGCCCGCCTTTTCTTCAATAACCTCGCACGCATCCATTATATGGCCTGTGGCCTCTGCAGTTGCCTCCACAACAGCATCCAGCTCATCCGTGGCAATCGGGATATGCGTATCGGTAATATCCGAAGGCCGCACCGACCCAATATCCGCTTTGGCCGTATCAATAATTTTCTTAAGCTCGGATAATTCGGAATAAATCGCATCTCTGGGAAAATCAGAATTTCTTCCGATTTTATCAATGACGGAATTGATAATTTTCAGAACCTGATCTTTTTCATAGGCTGGCACGTTTATTCTCCCCCTCGCCATTCACTAACAATTTTATTTTTAAAAATCGCCAAGAACCGAAGTCATTTTGCCTTTAAGTGTTTCCGCATTAAAGGGTTTCACAATGTAATTATCAACACCCGCCTTTTTGGCGGCAATCACGTTTTCGGTTTTACTTTCGGCTGTGACCATAATGAAAGGCACGTTGGTATTGGCACCGCCGGATGCTCGGATATTTTTCAGCAAATCAAGCCCTGTCATCGGCTCCATATTCCAATCGGATATAATAAGTCCGTAAGGTTTCTGGTTCACCTTATCCAGCGCCATAGTTCCATCCGTGGCTTCGTCGATATTGTTAAATCCAAGTTGTTTGAGAAGGTTTTTCATGATACGCAACATCGTATTGTAATCATCCACGATCAATACATTCATATTTTTATCAACAGCCATGGTGTTTCATCCTCCTACCCGTGATTGCGGCTTTGCAACAATTATTATCTCTGGATAATCTTAAAGAATTCTAAGCAAAAAATATTTTATTGGATTTTAAAGAAAAAGACAGCGCTTTTAATTCTCAGGAAGCTCGGGGAGCTTCTTATCTTCGGCTAACATGATGGTCACGGTGCGGGCGCGTTCAGGGTTCATAGAGGCCAAAATCGGCGATAATCTGCGCTCTGACATCAAGGACATGACATTGACCAGAACATCCAGATCAAGCGTATCAAAAATACGCGCCGCTTCTTTGGGCTTCATACCCTCGTATATTTTTACAAGGCTTTGAATACGCGCCTGCTCTTCTACAGATTGTTTTTCAAGCAGGCTTTCGATTTCTGTGCGCAAGGCCGACATTTCCTGATATTTGCGCTCTAATTCCTGTTCGGCGGCTTTTAACAATGCCTCGCGTGTTACGATGATGCGTTCGCGCTTTTCCAATTCTTCACGGCGCGCAGATAAATCCTTGAACATTTCCATACGCACGCCTGTCGTATCAAAATTGGAATCTGACGCATCGCGCCATTTATCCGCATCCATCGGCGGTGGTTCCAGTTCACCGGGCGACTCGGAAGCCATGCTATCCTGATCATCGCCCATCTCATTTTGCGCCACAACCATCGACTGGTTTTCATCGCTTTGCGTTGCATCTGATTTCGTCTCTGCAGTGTTATTATCCGCCGCTGCAATCGCCGCGCCCGAAAGATTGCGCACGCCAACGAATACCTCCACCACGCGCACGGAAAATGCCAGCATGGCCACCACAATCAATATCGGTAATATTCGTAAACGTTCGCTCATAATCTGCTAAACAGCGCCGGAAATATTACAGCGCTTTTCCCTTGTTATTTTTACGAAGAGCCTCGAAAAGCTCTTTTTCGGCCTGACTTTGAAAGGCGCTATCCTCTTCATCGTCTTCGCTATCATCCATAAGATATTCGTCCACAGCCACACTGGCGCCGCCTTGTTCAAATTCGCGGTCTTGTATGAAAAAGCTCGGAGTCTTCTCGGGGCGTGCCGCGGCAGAGGGCCTGCGGCCTGCGGGCGATGATGTGGCGCCCCGCTTTCCGACGCTTCGTTTGCTAAAGGACGGATTGTCTTCATCATCACCAGATTTATTGTCACCACGCTGGCGACCCTGCTCGGATAAACGCTCCAGCCGGTTAGCCAGCGCATTGCCCATATCGTTCATTAATTGCAATTCATCGGCCAGATTGCGTGAGTTATTGATAACTTTTTGCAAATCCTCACCCGCCTCGAAACTGCTATCTTTTAATTGCGAAATAGCCTTTTGCGCCTTATCGATATTGCGGGATAATTCCTGTAACAAGCTATTGAATTCCTGCCTGTATTGACGAAAATTATTCAAACTTTTAGACAGGCGCATACAATAATATATTGTCACCCCCAATCCGATCAGAACCAAAACATCCAGTAATAAACTCAGCATAATACTCTTAATTATTCCTCATCGTCGGTTTCAGGGGGGATATATCGCTCGATCCTCAAGGCAATATGTCCCTGTTTCTGGCCAACCGGCCCCTTGAACATGGGGAAGTCGCCGCACCGCATTTCCAAATCCTCGTCGGTGGTGGTATTAAAAAAGACTTGCGTGCCGATTTTCCAATTCATCAAATCGTGCAAAGGCAGTGTTAACTCGCCCAGAACAGCCTGTAATTGAATATCGGTTTTATAAAGTTCCTGCGTTAAGTGGTTTTCCCAGATAGAATCGCGGCCAAATTTTTCTCCCATAAACATTTGCAAGAGAAGTTCACGGATCGGCTCCAAGGTCGCATAAGGAATAAGAATTTCAATGCGCCCGCCGCGATCGCCCATATCCACGCGCAAACGCGCAAGAACGCAAGCATTGCCGCTTTGCGATATCGTGGCAAAACGCGGGTTTGTTTCAACGCGGTCCAAGGAGAAACTGACCGGCGCCAACGGATCAAAGGCCGATGACAAATCGCCCAAAGTCACCTGCACCATTTTTTCAACCAGCTTGCTTTCAATCGTAGTATATGGGCGCCCTTCCACACGGATAGAGGGCGTGCCTTTACGCCCGCCGAGCAAAACATCGACAATCGAATAAATCAGGGCTGAATCCGTAACCAAAAGCCCGTTATTATCCCATTCCTCGGCTTTGAATACCGAAAGCATCGCCGGCAAGGGGATAGAGTTCATGTAATCGCCAAAACGAACAGTCGAAACCTGATCCAGAGAAACCTCAACGTTATCTGAGGTTAAGTTCCGCAACGAGGTGGACATCAAGCGCACAAGGCGGTCAAAAACAATATCCAGCATCGGCAAACGTTCATAGTTCACCATCGCGGAATTGATCAGCGCCATTACGCCGGAGGTTTCCCCTTCCGAGCCACTGTCATCATCAAAGCCCAAAAGCGAGTCGATCTCGTCCTGATTAAGAATGCGCGTGCCGCCATCATCATCCCCGAACCCGCCATCGAACTCCGGCACCGCATCTTCCGCCGAGTCGTCAGAATCCTCGGCCATGGTCTCCCATTCCTCCATCATGGCCTTTTCTTCATCGCTCATTTGTTCGAGCTCATCCGTGGACGTATCGCTCATCTGGCTGTTTACCTTTGTTTAATTTATTCCTCGCTTTTATTAAGCAAGTATCGTGCCTTTTTTATTCTACACTTTCTATTATACCATTATTGTATCAAAATTTCCTGAAACAAAACGTCTTTCACTTCAATCGGCTTGGCCGCCTGGTTTACACGCCACAATAATTCCATCTGAAGCCTGTAAATTCCGGCCGATCCGCGCAGATCCTTGACCCGCAATTCCCGTAAATAGGTCTGGAATTGATCAACCACGCGCGGCATAACCGCTTCGACCTTTTGTGAATCCGCAGGATTTGCCAATTCAAGCTGCACGGTCAGGCGCAAATAACGCGGCGTGCCATCTTCCTCGCTTAAATTCACAATCATCGTGGGCATCTCGATAAAAGCGCCGCCTTTTCCTTCCCCGCCATCATCATAATCACTTTGATCCTCTTCTGCGTACTCCTCTTCTTCGGGGCAGGAGGTGACCACCTCGCCATCTTCTCCGATTTCTTCCACGCATTCTTCCTTACCGAGGTAAGAATCAAGAAAGCCCGAGAAATAAAGGCCGCCGCCAACACCGGCCAGCAAAAGCAACGGCAAGACAACAAATAAAATAACCTTCTTGGCGTTAAAGCCACCGCCTTCATCGCCGCCCTGATCGTCACCGCCCTCTGCGGCACCATCCTCATTCAGGCCTTGCGCTTCTTCATTGAGTTCTTCATCAGACATAAGATTTCTTCTCTTGGTGATTAAGGGCAATCATAACCCTTTTATATTAAAGCATTATAAAGGCAAAAAAAACGGTTCTCGCAAAAAAGCGGCATCTTTATCCCGCACTAAAGGCTGTAGCGGGTAAAACGCACAGGGAAATAATTACCATCCTGCCCAGTATATTATCCTCTTTTACCCTCTAAACAGATATAAATCCGCGCCTGCCGCATTCAATGCTATGCCCTTAAGTTATTGATATAAATAGTTTTTACAATTTGGCACGGCATATGCAAAGCCCATTACCGAAAAGATGCGAACAATAATCGCAGACATAAAAAAAGAAAATAATTCTTGGGTAAAGGATAACGAAAATGGAAAACAGCCTTTATATCGGTTTATCCCGGCAAATGGTTCTTCGGAACAATATGTCGATTACCGCCAATAATATTGCCAATATGAACACACCCGGATTTCGGGCGCAGAACCTTATGTTCATGGAATATATTTCCGATCCGAAAAACAATCAGGCCGATCCCATGTCTTTTGTATATGACCGCGGCCAATACCAGAACACCGACGAAGGCCCCGTCGAGCAGACCAATAATCCATTTGATATTGCGCTTGTCGGTCCCGGCTTTTTCGGTGTTGATGGGCCGGGTGAAGCGCCCACCTATAGCCGCGCCGGAAATTTGCATATCGGCGTTGATGGCACATTGATGACGTCGGGCAATTTTCCGGTTGTGGATGAAGGCGGCGCCCCCATCAACATCCCTGCCGATGCCACTGAAATAAAAATTGATGATAAAGGCGTTATTTCCACGCAAAACGGCCAGATCGGGCGCATCCAGATTGTGGAATTTGAAAATGTGCAAGAATTAGAGGCCTTTGGAAATAACCTTTACACCACCGATGCGGTGGCCAACCCCGCCACACAGACAAAGGTCAAGCAAGGGTATATCGAAGGATCAAATGTGAATTCCATCATCGAAATGACGAGGCTTATCGAAGTGTCGCGCTCTTTTCAATCCATCCAAAGCTCGATGAGCAAGGAAAATGAGAGGCTTTTAAAAGCCATACAAAAACTGACCAAAGTTTAATTTATAGAAGAATAAACAAGGAGAAAAACCATGAGATCACTTGATATCGGCGCAACGGGCATGATGGCCCAGCAGATGAATGTGGATACAATTTCCAACAACATCGCCAATATGACCACTACCGGCTTTAAACGCCAGCGCGCGGCCTTTCTGGATTTGATATACCAGAATATCGACCGCCCCGGCTCCACCAGCTCAGACGCGGGAACGACCGTCCCCTCCGGTATTCAAATGGGCTTGGGTGTTAGAACCGGAGCCGTCTATAGAATGGTTGGCCAAGGCGCAATCCAGATTACAGAAAACCCGCTGGATCTAGCGATTACAGGTGAAGGGTATTTCCAGATCCAGCTTCCAAGCGGTCAAACCGCCTATACACGCGATGGCACATTCCAGATGAATGAAAATGGCGAACTGGTGACTGTTCAGGGTTATACCGTTGACCCCGGCATTACCATTCCTGAAAACGCCCTCGATATCGACATCAATGCCAATGGCGAAGTTCTTGTAAGGCTTGAAGGACAAGTCGCCCTGCAGAATTTAGGGCAATTACAGCTTTCTACTTTTGTCAATCCTGTTGGTCTGGAAGCGGTTGGAGATAACCTCTTCCTCGAAACAGAAGCTTCCGGAGCCGCCAGCACGGGCAATCCCGGTGAAAACCAGTTCGGCGCGATCCGTCAGGGCGCTTTGGAACAATCCAATGTAAACGTGGTGGAAGAAATCACACGCCTGATCTCTGCCCAGCGCGCCTATGAAATGAATTCGAATGTCATTTCCACCTCCGATGAAATGATGCAGACAGCCGGACAGCTCCGATAAAACAAGAAAAAACCATAAATAAAAGGACTAACGCCATGAAAAAACTACTTTTTCCGATTTTCTACCCGAGATTTACAGCTCTCGCTGTAGCGTTATTCCTTTATTTGTTCATCAGCGGAGCAGCCAATGCGGTAGAATTGCGTAATAACAATGTGATAGAAGGCTCTGTTATTACGTTGGGCGATATATTTTACAACTTGCCCGCAAATGAAGACAAAGTGCTCGGCCCTGCCCCCCGCCCCGGTGCAGAATTGGTTCTGGATGCCCGCACCTTGTTGCGCGTGGCCAGAGCGCTTGATCTACCCTGGCGCCCCGTGGACAGCAGCGAATTTATCGTGCTTGAACGCGCGGCCACGCTGATCACAGCGGATGAAATTGAAAACGAGCTGATTGATGCCATCAAAACATCCGGCTATCACGGGGATTTCGAGCTGTCTTTACCGCATAACACCACCGAGATCATCCTGCCGCAAGACCAGCCCGGCACATTTGAAATCAGCGATCTGGATATTAATTCCGAAAATGATTTTTTTAGCGCCATTATTTATGCTCCCAATGCCGATAACCCGCTACAAACCATGCGCGTATCTGGAAAAATGCACCAGGTGGTCAATGTGCCTGTCTTAAAAGATACGCTACGCAACGGCCATCTTATTCGCGCCCGTGATATCGGGTATCAAAAAATGCGTGCCAAAACATTGAATCATGATGTGATATTGAGCGCCGATGAATTGATCGGCATGACACCGCGCCGCATGATATTTACCGACAAGCCCATCAAAATGAGCGAGATTGAAGCCCCGCAGATTGTCCAGCGCGGCCAGAATATCACCATGATTTTCAAAAACGGTTCTATGGAATTAACCGCCATGGGCAAGGCCTTGGAAAACGGTGCCAAAGGTGATTTGATCCGTGTGGTCAATGCCAGTTCCAGCCGTACGGTCAGCGCACTTGTAACTGCCGAAAAAGAAGTACGTATCCAGAATTTTTAAACAAACAAAAAATAATAATTGCAAAGGTGAGGTAAAGCCATGAAACAAACATTCAAACACATTCCCCTGATCTTTTTGGCCGGAAGCATTCTGGCGGGGTGTAGCGCGGCAGATCGCATTGCAAATATTGGCGAGCCGCCCGAAATGTCGAAAATCACCAACCCGATTGCGGATAAGGATTATAAGCCCGTGAGCTTACCGATGCCTAGCCCGCAAAAAGTAGTCACCCAGAAAAATTCTCTTTGGGCTTCAAACCGCACAACATTTTTTAAAGACCAGCGCGCCGCGGATGTCGGCGATATCGTTACGGTTCTGATCGAAATTGAAGATGAAGCCCAGCTGGAAAACGAAACCGAGCGCACAAGAAGCGCCAATGAAAGCGCAGGATTAAACTCTCTTTTAGGATATGAACAAGCTCTTGACCGCGTTCTGCCCGAAGCCATTGATAATACCGATCTGGTGGATGGCACCACAGATTCCTCCTTTAATGGTGCCGGCAGTATTGAACGCGAAGAAGAGGTGAGCGTAAAACTGGCCGCGCTTGTCACGCAAATCCTACCCAACGGCAATATGGCCATTCATGGCCGTCAGGAAGTACGCGTCAATTACGAAAAGCGTATCTTGCAGATTAACGGCGTTATTCGCCCGGAAGATATTTCGGTGAATAACACCATCGCCTATGACCAGATCGCCGAAGCGCGCATTGTTTATGGCGGTGAAGGGCAGATTACAGATGTCCAGCAGCCCCGCTACGGCCAGCAGCTTTACGATATCATCTTCCCGTTTTAAAATTAAACCTGTCACCCGAGCGAAGCCGAGGGATCTCAAGATATGAAATGAGATTCCTCCGCTCCTTACAGTCGGTCGGAATGACAATGAGAAAAACTTGGAAATTTAAGACTTTACCCACCCATAACTCCCTGTGCCGGACGCTGAAAACCTTCCCACCGTTGTTCAGCTCCGGCCTTTTTTTATAAAAAAAAACCGGCCACAAGAGCCGGTTTCTAAATTAAGTTTAAAAAAATTCTTTACTCCAACGCACTCGCAGGATCATAGGTCGGATCTTCCTGAAATTTTGCACTATGACATTTCATTTCATGATCAAAAGTCCACATGTGAAAGTTTTCAGAAAGGAATTGCTCAAATGCAGGATCATCCATATCGCGTAAGTTTTCCGCATCTACGTCCAAGGCCTTCGCAGCACAATCTTTAAATTCATTAAAAAGATCATCTTCTGTGATGGCAGGAGGTAGTTCACTTAAAACATCTGCAAAACATGCGGCCAGTTCCACCGATTCATCTGTACCCGGGCCATATGCGCTAAAAACTTCATCGCAACGTGCCTGAGCCTGCGAGGCCATTGCGCTCAATGCTGCTACTGCCAATATTTTTTTCATGATTAATGTCCTTTCTATTAATAATTCTTGGCATCATACAGCCTCATCTTTGTTATGTCAATTTTATATTTGGCCTAATAAAAAAACCGGCCACAAGAGCCGGTTTTTGGGGTACGCAGTAAGTTTTTCAAATAGATTGCCGCGCCGCTTGCGCTCCTCGTAATGACGGGCGGTCACTAGTCATCTCTATGGGTTTTTTCCATGCGCTCGTGACGTTCTTGGGCTTCCAAAGATAGCGTCGCAATATGGCGGGCTTTCAGGCGGGCCACGGAAATCGGCTCCCCTGTTTCCTCGCAATAGCCGTATTCATCTTCATCAATGCGCACAAGCGCTTTGTTGATTTTGGAAATCAGTTTGCGCTCGCGGTCACGGGTACGCAATTCCAGCGCATGATCGGTTTCCGCAGAGGCGCGGTCGGCCAGATCGGGCTTTTGCAATTCCGTGCCTTGCAAAGTATTGGAAATTGTTTCCTGAGATTCGTTCAATAATTCCTTGCGCCAGGCCAGAAGTTGCTGGCGAAAATATTCTTTCATCACAGGGTTCATAAAATCGCCTGTGTCATTTTCCGGATCGTAATCCGGGTCCACTAAAACGGTGTTTGCTTGGCTCATGTAAGTAATTCCCTAATTCAAACGTATTTATAAGGGTTAGGAATATAAGTTATGTTAGGGGGCATGACAAGAGGGAAAAGATTTTCCGAAAATAAAAGGCCACGTTAGCCTACCGATTTATTGTGCGCCTTTTGCGCATCAATCGCCACACGCATTTTGGCCAGCTCAACCTGCGCACGCAAATCAATCTCGTCCATGATAGCCGTGAGCGCCGGATCAGTAACCTTTTCGCGGTGCGAGGCCACAACATCGGCAATATCAATCATGTGTCCAACCGTGAGCGAACCATTCAGCATGGCCATGCGAATTTTTTCCAGCTCGTCCAGAATACCATTTCCGCGCGCGCGCAAACGTTTTTTGGCCGCCCGTGCCGTAGGATCTTCTGCGGCTTGCACCGATAACAGCGCATCAACCCGCGCAATGCTTTGCGTTGTTGTTGTGCCGGAGGACGCCCCGGCCTCTTTGGCAACAAAATCGCCAAAGCTCTCATCGCTGGAGGATGTTTTGCCTTTTTTATTTGTTTTCGATGGGGCGTTTGTTTTGCCCGGTCCTTGAATTTTCATGACTTTATAACTGATACACGTAAATTTATATGACTACCTCTTTATACTATACCACATTTCAAGGCGTTAAAGAGGAAAGTTTTGCCTATCAGGGTAGAATTTTTTTGCTCTTTTAAACCCTTCCCTGCACTCAAAAGAGCGCTTTCCTGCCTGCTTCGCTCAACCACGGCCGAATAAAACTGGCACGGCGCTCGCATAGAGTAATCCGGAATATAAATTTGCACATGCAATAGCAGGTAGAAAAATATGTTGACTATTCATAACCAAAAGAGCGCTTTCGCCCGAAAAACAACCGCCAGAGCCGCGGTGATGATGGGAATAATTTTTCTCTCCAGCCTTTTTGCACTAACGAGCGCCGCCAATGCCAAAACATCGCGCATTAAAGATATCGTCGATATCGAAGGCGTGCGCGAAAACCAGCTTGTTGGTTACGGCCTTGTTGTCGGCGTGAATGGCACAGGCGATAGTTTGAACAACTCCCCTTTTACAGAGCGTTCCCTCATTGCTATGTTAGAGCGTATGGGCGTGAATGTCCGCGGCCAGAACCTGAATACAGGTAATGTGGCCGCCGTGATGGTAACAGGAACCCTGCCCCCTTTCACCAATCAGGGATCGCGCATTGATGTGACAGTCTCCACGCTGGGTGATGCCACAGATTTGCGCGGCGGCACCTTGCTGGTAACCCCGTTATTGGCTGCCGATGGCGAGGTCTATGCCGTGGCCCAAGGCCCGGTGAGCGTCTCCGGCTTTTCCGCCGAAGGTGATGCGGGCACAATTATCCAGAATATCCCGACATCAGGACGCATTCCAGAAGGCGCGATTGTCGAGCGCGAAATTGATTTCAAGCTGGAAGAATTGCAAAGCGTGCGCCTTGCCTTGAAGAACCCCGATTTCACAACAGCGCGCCGCATTACGCAAGCTATTAACGGCTTTATGTCTGCCGATATTGCAGACTCCGAGAATTCAGCCAGCGTTATTTTAACGCGCCCTGCAAATTTTGACGGCTCTATCGTGGATTTGATTACAGATATTGAGCAGCTCCCCGTTCAGCCAGATCAGCCCGCCCGCGTGGTTATTAACGAGCGCTCAGGCGTCATTGTTATCGGCGCGGATGTACGGATCAGCTCTGTTGCCATTGCACAAAGCAATCTGACCATAAAAATTACCGAGACACCGCAGGTATCCCAGGCCAACCCGTTCGCCGAGCAAGGCCAAACCGTCGTGGTTCCGAGAACCGATGTGGAGATTAATCAAGGCGAGGATGTGAAATTATCCGAACTGGATACAGGCGTAACCCTGCAAGACCTCGTCACCGGCCTGAACAGCCTTGGCATGCAACCGCGCGATATTATCGTCATCTTGCAAGCCATCAAGGCCGCAGGCGCCCTACAAGCCGAGATCGAGGTGATCTGATGGATAATATGCACCAAGACACCACTATTGCCCTTATGAAAGCCACGCAAGGGCTTGGCGATACCACAGCCAAAAAGCTGAAGGAAAATCGCCAGTTGGAAAAAATTGCCGGGGCCGCAGAGGAATTTGAAGCCGTCTTTATTGCGGAAATGATGAAACCAATGTTTCAGGGGCTATCAACCGAAGCGCCCTTTGGCGGCGGACAGGCCGAAGAAGTCTTCCGCAGCATGCTTTTACAGGAATATGGCAAGGTTATTGCAAAGACAGGAGATCTGGGCATTGCCGATTCCGTTAAACAAGAACTGATCAAAACACAGGAGCAAAGTTCACATGAGTAATACAGGTAGAGATATACAAGGCAATCCGGCCGCAAGCGAGCAACAGTTATTGCCCGCCGACAAAGATCAGGCTTTAACCGTTCTGATCAATATCACGGAGAACCTGATCAATTTTTCTGAGCGTGAATCTCAAGTGCTGGCACAAAATGACATGATGACGCTGGCCGTGATGCAGGATGAAAAGACTTTGATTACCCAGCGCTATGTTGCTCTTTCCACTGAATTCAGAAAGCGTCTTGAAGAATTTCGCGGCGTCAATCCGGCCCTGCTGGATCGCCTCGAAACCCTGCAAAATACGCTCGGCGAGAATTCCCGCCACAACAATACCATTATCGGCCAGATGCAGGACCGCGCCAAGAAAAAGACCGAAGGGGTTTTGATGAACGCCCACAAATTAGGGCAAAGCCATCCGGTAAAATTTGCCGGCGATACTTTGCTGGCCCTGAATGAACAAAAAGAGGACGCATAAAATGGTTACGCATAATTCCGATCACGAATTACACGATACACAAAACCGCTATGCACGGACTACCAAGCTGCCGTCCAATCCGCGGCGCGCCTTGCAGGAAATGATGGAAACCATCGATAATCTTCGCACGGTGTACGAACAGGAAACCGATGCTCTAAGCCGCTCGGATGTCAAAACTTTCATGGAATTGCAGGACCGCAAAATTGAATCGGCCCGCATCTATCAGGACAACGTGGCCCAGCTACTCGCCCGCAAGGATGACATGAAAAATCTGGAGCCTGCCGCCCGCGAAAAGCTGGAGAAGATGCAAAAGGAATTCTCCGAACTGGCCGCCCGCAATATGAAGGCGCTGGAGAAAATGCAAAAAACCATGGACCGGTTCAGCGGAACCTTGCGCGATGCCGCGCGGGATGCCGTCAAAAAAGACCGCTCGCATAATTACACAGCCCATGGCCGCATGGATCTGGATAATGCCAAGCGCCTGACCACCGGAACAATCAGTGAAACGGCCTAAAAGGTTGAAAGCGCAATAGACAATAGAAAGCAAGAAAAATGAGTTTAGACATTTTTACAACCCAGATAGCCCAAAACGGCCACGCCCCTGCGCATGGCAAGACCATGAAAGCCGCAAAAGGGACAGATGGCGCTGGCTTGAGAGGCCTGAATTTCTTCGACTTTTTCTTGCAAACTTCCGCGCAGGCTCTTGAAAAAGAACAATCCGGGAAACAAGACAGCAAGGCTTTGGCACTGACAGAAGTTCCTGAAGAGATGGCGCTGGATAGTGTGCCGGAAGAATTACAAGCTCCGGCTTCTGAAAATAGCGCAGAGGGTGACATTGCAAACCTCATCCCCGCAGATTCAAGCAATAACAACATCTCAGGAGAGATGACACCCACTGTTTCTAATGTGGATGCACCTGCCATAGATTTGGAAAACATTGAAGGCGGCGATTTAAGCGTATCCATAGCGCAGGATAATAGCGAGCAATCACAAGATGATTTAAGCATTCAAAACGCTTTGATGATCGAGGATAAAATTGCGCGCCCTGCCCTGTTTCACTTGCAGCGCTTTATCCAGAAAATAGATGCGCTTATTGAATCCGAAAGCCCGGCGTTAAGCGCGCTAAACATCACGCCCGACCAGTTAACAGAGTTAAAAGAGCAGCTTGACACCATGCTGGAACGTTTGGAAAACGGCGAAAAATTGCGCGACATTTTAAATGGTGAAGGTATAGAAGAAAATGCCGGCGATTTCGGCGGGATATTCGCTGGTCTTATCCAGCTTTTGCCCCCCAAAGCCAAGCAGTTGCAAGGGCCAATGATCCCCGCGGCAGAAACGGGGGCGCGCCTGAATAATATGGTTGTCGGTGTCAATACCGCTAATTTCGCCAGCCCGCAAGCCGATGGCATGGAATGGGATAGTACTTCCGAGAGCTTCCAGCAAATCCTGAAAGGTGCCAAAGGCGAGAAAGCGGGCGACCTTGAGCAAATATTGAGCAATGCCGGAAAAGAGGGCAAAGCCAATAATATGATCGGCATGGAAAACGCCTTGAAAAACGGGCAGACAGCCCAGTTAAAAGGCTGGCCCTTTTCTTTAGGCGGCAGTTTATTCGCGCCAATGAGTTATAGCGAAGGGGCCTATGATGAGCTTGGAATTCCGCTTGGCAATGCACCGCAAGCTACATCGCTTAGCCCGCTTACCTCGCTTGTCATGCAAAGCCAGAGCGCAGGGCAGGCTCATCCCGGCACACAGATTGTGGCCGCCAGCATCAAGAAAATGGCCGGTTCAGGCGAAACCAAGAATATCCGCATTCAGCTGGACCCGCCCGAGCTGGGCCGCGTGGAAATTAAAATGTCTTTTAACAAGGACAAAACGGTGAAGGCTATTTTGACGGCCGAAAAGCCGGAAACATTCATGATGATGCAACGTGACGTCCAACTTTTGGAGCGCGCCTTGCAGAATGCCGGCATTGATGCCGACGGCAGTGAGCTAAGCTTTGAGCTTGCACAAGATGACCAGGATTTCGGACAGGACGGAAGCCATGACGGCTCCCGCAATGACGCTCGCGGCCAAGGCGGCGAGGATGAAAACGAAGAGATAATCGAGTCCACAATGACATGGCATGTCGATCCCGATACCGGGCACATGCGCTATGACATTCTGGCTTAAGGAAGGAAAAAGAAGATGGTTTCAGATGTAACATTATCGAACGTCGCCAGAGATGCACAAGGCACCAATGCGTCAGCTAGTGCTTTAGCAGAAGATTTCTCGCAATTCCTGACCTTGCTGACTGTTCAGTTGCAAAATCAGGACCCGCTCTCGCCCATGGAAACGAACGAGTTCACCAACCAGCTTGTGGCCTTTACCGGGGTGGAGCAACAAATCAACACCAACCAGAAACTGGATTCCCTGGTGGCAATGAATTTGGGCAACAGCATTAGCTCCGCGCTGAATTATGTCGGCAAGGATGCAAGCTATGTATCTTCCGAATTTTACCACGATGGAGGCACAAGCGAGATCAAATACGCTTTGGATAGCAATGCCTTTGAAGCCAAAATCCGTATTCTCGATGAAAGCGGCGCCGTTGTGTACGAGCAAAACGCACAAACCGGAACAGGCAGCCATGATTTTGTCTGGGATGGAACCAACAAACAAGGCCTGCCAGCCCCCGATGGCACGTATGAAATTGTGGTCGATGCGCTTGATTTTGATGGCAATGCCGTTGGCTCTTCCACCGTAGTAACAGGCTACATTAACGGCATTGAATCTCAGGATGGGGCCATATTCGCGATTATAGGTGACCGCGCCGTATCGGTGGGCAATATTTTGAATGTGAAAATGCCGCAAGCGCAAACAAATTCTGCCTCCGCACCTGCCGATGACAGCGGCGACAGTGGGTACAGCGGCGATAATAACAACAATTCGCAGACAACAGGTTAAACAAGAGGTTTAGTATTATGGGACTTTTCGGATCACTATATTCCAGCACATCGGGCATGCTTGCCGCCTCGCGTGCGACGCAGGTGACTTCGACCAATGTCGCCAATATGAGCACAACCGGTTACAAGAAATCGGATACAGCCTTTGCCGATCTTGTGAATTCCAGCCGTTATTCCTCCACCATTGATGCAACAGGCGGCGTGACAACGGAGAAACTTTTGCGCGCTTCCAAACAGGGGCAGCTTCAGCAAACAGGCATATCCCTTGATGCGGGCATTACAGGCAACGGCTTTTTCGCCGTCCAGCAAGTGCCCGATGGAACAGACAATTTCCTATACACCCGTAACGGGCAATTCGGCGAATCTCCGGAGCGCGGCACAAACGAAGTGTACTTGAAAAACTCGTCCGGGTTTTACTTGTATGGCTGGCCGACAGATACGGACGGCATCACCACCGCAAGCGGCAGTGATGTAAGCTCTCTGCAACCGCTGGAAGTCGGGCAATTCACCTCGCAGGTTCTCCCCACAAGCCGCATAGATCTCGGGATCAATCTGGATGCGAGCGAGACTGATATCAATCCGCATTTGCTTGGCGGTGGGCAAACCCTTCCCGTGAATGCGCAAAGCGCACAGTTTTCACGTAGCATTAATGTTTATGATACAACAGGAACAGCGCGCGAGGTTAATTTCGAATTTCGCAAAATTACCGGCCCGCAAGCGCAATTCACCAGTAATCTGGGCAGCCCGCTCAACACCAATGATGTTTTGGTGGACAATCCGGCAGGACCGACCTCCGGCATCACAAACGGCAATACGCTGAGCATAGGAAATAGCGCAGGCTCCTTAACCGTGACTTTTGTGAACGGTCCGGCGGATACCAGCTTGAATCAGGTGAACACGATGGCCGATCTGCGATCCGTGATAAATAATTACACAGATCCGGTGGACAACATCCAGCAATTTCAGGCCACGATCAGTGATAATGGCGAGTTGCAGGTCAGCTCCATTAACCCTGCGGAAAGCCTTGATATTTCGGCCAGTAGCGCAAATGTGCTGGGGCCCAATGGCTTTAATTTCGTCGATGACCCTGTAGATGGCGGCTATACTTACGATCCGTTTTACGATACGACCCAAGCCCCCAGCGCCACCGGCCCCTACCCCGATCAAGGCAATTTCCCTGCCCTGCAGAATGTACCTAACCCTCAAGGGTGGTGGGAAGTCACCGTGAATATTCCAGACCCGGCAAACCCCTCTGGCACTACACGCGTTCCTTTGACCAGCGGCATGCTGAATTTTAACGGCGATGGAACCTTGAATACCGCCGATCCGACTTTAAACCTTGGAACGATTGACTTTGATTCCAGCGGCACTGGCGAAGAAACTGCCATCGCGGTGAACATGACCCGATCCAGCCAGTTTTCAGGCGGGTATAACGTTCTTGATGCCACGCAAAACGGCGCACCCTTAGGGGATCGCACAGGCATCACCATTGAAGATAACGGCCTTGTTATGGCCACCTTCTCGAACGGTTCGACCGTACCGATTTACCGCATACCTCTGGCAACTTTTGCCAACCCTGATGGATTACGCGAAGAAAGCGGCACTGTTTTCTCGGCTACACAAGATTCAGGCCTGGCCTCAATTTATGAAGCAGGCACCAATGGTGCAGGCGACATATATGGTTCGACGATTGAAGGATCCAATGTCGATATTTCCGAAGAATTCGGGGATCTAATTGTTCATCAGCGATCATTTGGCTTGAATTCCAAAGTCATAAACGCGGTCGATGAAATGACGCAAACTCTGGTGAGGTTGAAACGATGATATGACGCAACAACCAACCCGATAACAACGGAAAATTTTAACCATTCACAACAACCAACAAAGAAAATGAAAGTTAAAAAATAAAATTTTAATTTAAAGGAGAAAGACAATGGGACTTTTTGGATCTTTATTTACAGGCGTATCGGCGCTTTTCGCGCAAAGCCAGAACACGGCAATTATTTCGAACAATATTGCCAACGTAAACACAACAGGCTTTAAACGCTCGGAAGCCAGCTTCCAATCACTCGTGACCACACAAAGCCGCTCTTCGCTATATTCACCGGGTACGGTTTCTGTAAACCGTATCCAGCGTGTGGACCAGCAAGGATCGCTGCAACAAACGGCCTCCGAAACCGATGCTTCGGTTTCCGGGAACGGTTTTTTCCCTGTAAAACGTTCAACGGACACAGGGCAGGAATTCCTCTACACGCGCGCCGGGCAATTCTCGGAAGATTCAACAGGTCTTCTGCGCAATGCTTCGGGCTATGTTTTATATGCGTGGCCGATTGATTCCAGCGGTAATTTGCCCGATAACCAAGGGGATTTGATTTCTCTTGTTCCGGCTGACGTTGCCTTTTTGGGTGGATTAACGCGCCCGACATCCGATGCCGAAATCGCCATTAATCTGGATGCGGATGAAACTGATACCACATTTGGCAATCTTGCAACCACAGCACCCGACTTTTCGCGTGGCTTGACAGTGTTCGATAGTTTGGGCTCTGCACAGACAATTACATTCGAATACACAAAAACCTATGGCCCGATGGCCACAGCCGCCGGAACAACAGGTGATTTATCAGCAACAGACGGGCTGGTTGATATCGGCTTGAGCGATGGCGATCAGTTCTCGCTGGATGTCGATGGCGCAGGTACACCAAGACTTTACGAAGTCGATAGTGTGCCAACCAACGGTACATCCGGCGCGGAAGATGTGGCCGTCCAGACCGTAAATGACATTATTTCGGATATCAACACCAACGTTCCTGGCGTGAGCGCTTATCTGGGCAATGACAACGAACTGGTCATTATCCGCGATTCTTTTATCGGTGGCGCCGGTAACAGCATTGATCTTGTAAATGTAACAGGAACACCGCTCAGCACATTTGGGATTACGGCCGGTCTTTTTTCCTCGGATGATTTGACCGCCAACTATGATAACGGTGCGCCCGGCGATACCCCCGCCTATAGCGGTGAAGCCTTTCCGGCCTTCCAGAATTCCCCCGGTGATAACAATTACAACGAGCGCGGCTGGTGGGAATTGCGCGCCGTCCACCCCGATGGGACGACCATTAGCCAGGGTCTGATTAACTTTAACCGTGATGGTACAATCAATGCCCGTCAGGATGGTAATGGCGATATTGATGTGAACATGCAGAATATTGATTGGGGGAATGGTTCGACGCCTCAGGATATTAGTCTGGACATCGAGCGCTTCTCCCAGTTTGCCGGTAACTATGATGTGATCTTTTCCGATCAGAACGGTGCCGAGCTGGGTTTGAGAACAGGTGTTGAAATTAACCGTGAAGGACAGGTTATTGCCCGTTTCTCCAACGGTGCTTCGGCAACGCTGTATCAAGTCCCGCTCATCACCTTTGCCAATCAGAACGGTTTGACGGAAGTTTCCGGTACGGCATACACCGAAAACGATGAATCAGGTGAAGAAAACCTGCGTCGCGCCGGAACAGGCGGAGCTGGTTTCGTAGAGCCATCTACACTCGAGTCATCCAATGTGGATCTGGCCGATGAATTTGCCAGATTGATCGTGGCCCAGCGCGCGTTTGGTGCGGGAACACGGACCATCAATACGGTGGACCAGATGACACAGGACCTCTTGAGCCTGAGATAATTTTAAGAGTTTGGGCGGACGCGCAATGAAGCGATAGAAGATCGTGGAGCGGGGCCGCCCCCCTTAAAGGGGGACAGTTTAAAAGCAGAAAGCTGACAAGTTATTCGTTTTATTTTTGTCGTTCTTGTAAACCCGCTGGAACGCAAAAACGAAAACAAAATTGGGTGCAAAATTTTGGGAACCCTATAATGGCTACCCACCATTTATTCCCTAACCCCCAAAGTTTTGCGCCCTCACCCCGACACTGCACATGCAACAAAAATCCGGATACGGATGTGAGCGGATAAAATGGGCAGTAACCCAAAAGGCCCGGATGGAGAAGGATTTTCCATCCGGGTTTTTTATTGATATTTTTTTAAATGACGCCCTTATTATTACTGCATGAATTTTTTAAACTTCATGTATTGCGTCCAAAGATCAGAGCCCTCGCGCTCATCATAGACCTTCAAAACAGCCTGCGCCAAATCATAAGAATTATAAATCTGATCCATAATTAGAGCGAGCTTCAAAAGCTTTTCAAGCGGCATTTCATACATACGCTCCCAGGAAGCATAATACACAACATCCGCAGTGCAGAGCTGATTCAAACCATGACGATTATCTCCTTTGATCAAAAGCGGCCTATATGCGCGCTTTATAATATCGGTCATTGTATGAAAGACAAAGCCTTGTTCGCGCAAAAAGCTGTCCTGATCGGCAAATAAAGGCTGGTTTTTGTAAATCGGCACAAACATGGCTTCGGTGTGGATAACAACAACATCCTTTAAAACCTCGGTTGCATTTTCAAAAATACGCAATTCGCTACCCTGCACATCAATTTTCACCATATCGCTATTGGCCGCTTCAGGAATGTCATCCAGCCGTATGGTGTTAATCATTTTCATCTCTTTGACTTGAGAAGCCTCGGGATAAAGTTGAAAGCGCTTGATAAACTCTATATTGGGATCAAAATTCGAGGACATCCCCGGAGCATGGCATACATTAAACTTTGTTTTATTGCCATCGCCCAGCGCAAAGGGGAAAAAAGCGTCACCTTCTTTGGCGGCGGCCTTTAATTGCTCGCAAGCCGCTTTATTCGGCTCAAAACCAACAACAGTGGCCAATCCCCGTTCGTATAAAGGTAAATAAGGCGGACTTGTATCAATAGGATTGGCTCCTACATCCACCACTTTAATAGTGTCGGATAAACCCAGTGTTTCTTTCAATTGCTGCGCGCTCATTCTTTAATCCGTGAATTAAAACCTATTTGGTATTTTCAGTGTTTTTGTGAACCAAGCCCAGCATCATTCCTTTGCCAGCCGCCTTAATACCCAGGACATCAATAATATCATTATTATTCCAGCTCTTTGTCGCTTCGATTTCCGTGCTTCGATAAGCATCATCAAGACAGAATAGAGCATTGGGTTTGGCGAACATAGACAATATCGGTGCTGTTAACAAACGCCCGTATAAAAAACCTCCAACTCCGCCAGAGGTCGGTCCATCTGCAATAATCAAATCCGGTCGCAAACCATCGCAGGCGTCAAACAATGCTTTTTCATCAAAATCATAACAATGCAATAATTTTTGTTCTCCGTCCTCGTTAACTTCGCCGACTTTGAAACAAGCTATCGGGAATATTAAAGGTTTAACGATATCCGCGGTACCGGCTATTTCAACAATCTTTCTGGTCTGATCAAGGTAATCTTCAGATTGGTCAATCGTGACATAGACAGGCTTGACTTCATCCTCAGCCCAAATCTCTTTTAATTTTGCAGATAAAATGGGGGTGGATATTCCTGACCCCAATTCCACTACAATTTGAGGCTTATACATTTCGAACAGGCTTTTTAAAAAAGTAACACTGTCCGGCTCCATGCTCCAACCAGTAAACTTGTAATCATCTTTTAATTTGAACATTACAGGGTCTTGCATAAGTTCTTCCAAATGCTTGGGAGCAAAACTCGTCGAAGGAAATAATCCGCGCCCCTCAGAGCTAACCCTGTCATTTAAATTCACAAATTCATTGAAAGGTATAAGATCAGTTGTCAAATGCCGACCAGAAGGCTCCGGCGGATTTGTCCATTTCTCTTCGGCTGCGCCAGGCAGGTCTTTCACGGGAATATCATCACTCACAATTTATTTCCTTTTTTTGCTTGTTTTGCTCTTCTTGGGTTTAGGCTTTGAAATATTAGCAGGCTTTTCAGCGCCATCTTTCATATCACACCATTCACCCCACATAAGGCGCAAGGCGTTTTCCAGATTTCTGGCGTAACGCGGGCCATCCACCAAAGGCGTTTTGGCGACATGCTCGCGAAGACCCGCTCGCAAATTCGAAAGCCCTTCAATATCCTGCGCCCATTTGACAGCGATATCGATATAATCTTGTTCATCTTTGGCAATCCAGCCCGCCATATCCGCATTGGTCAAATGGCTGGCCGCATGCCGCCCGGCAAAAGTTTCCCCCGGCAAGGTGACCACAGGCACGCCCATCCATAAAGCCTCGCAAGTCGTCAAGCCGCCCGTATAGGGGTGCGGGTCAAGGGCGATGTCGATGCGGTTATAAACATGCAAAAATTGCTGGTGCTGTTCGCCGCCTTCAATCAATACGCGCTCTTTTTCTATTCCCTGATCGGCAAAGGCTTTATAAAGATGATCCTGCACGAAATCCTCATTCATCTTATTGCCTTTCAGCAATAATTTACTGTTTGGTACGGCATGCAGGATTTTGGCCCATATTTGAATAGTATAGGAATTGGTTTTCGCCAGATTGTTCAAATTTCCAAATGTGATATACCCGTTCTTTTTGGCCGGTAAATCCAGAACTTTAGGCGCATAAAACGGCGGGTAATAAACGATATAATCATCAGGCATGCGGTAAAGTTTTTCCGTGTACCATTTCTCCTCACCCTCCGGCGTTTCTATGTGATCGGTCAGAAGCCAATCCATTTGCGGCACGCCCGTTGTATTAAACAAACCGCCCACCCATTTCACCTGCACAGGGGCGGCACGCTCGGCTATCAGCTGTAAACGGCGCCCGCCTTCGGAATGGCCTGTCATTTCAATCAGAATATCAATCTCATCAGCGCGAATTTTTTCAACCAGTATCGGATTGGTCTGATTGTTTATGCTTTCCACTTTTTCGCATAATTCATAAATTTTATCGGTCAAATGGTCGCGCTTGCCTACGGCCAGTTCAGTGTAGCAATACAGCTCGAATTGCGATTTATCCAGGTTTTCCAGTGCCGGATAAATCATCTGCCCCACAGGATGCACATTAAAGCCCTTGGAAATCATGCCGATACGGAGTTTCCTGCCCTTGGAAGCGTCATTGCCGAATTCAATGGCAGGCTTTTCTGGAATATCCGAACACAGAGCCTTTTGCCATTTGACAATTTCATCAAAAATATACTGCCTTGAGGTATCGGGCACGTAATGAAGCAGAAAAATATAATTGCTGAAATGATTCAGGTAATTTGTGTTGGTTAACTCGTCCCTTTTCCCATAGCTTTCAAGGCCATGGCGCATCATCTCCATATATTCTTGTGAAAGTCCGTGATTGGATAGCAAAGCCGCTTTGGAACAAAGTGCAGGCCCGTCATCAGGATTTATTTTCAAGGCTTCATCAAAAAATTTGAGAGCCATATCCGTTTTTTTCATGGCGGAAAAGCTGCCGCCGATATTCACCAGATAATTGGTGTTTTGCGGATCAACCCGCAAAGCCTTGATATAAAACTCCGAGGCTTTTATATCATCATCCAGCCGTGAATAAAGGGTGCCTAAATTGTTTAAAATAAGCGCAGAATTGGGGTGGCGTTCCTCGCCCCTATGCAATTCTTCAAGCGCTTTTTGAACATCGCCCGTCTGCGCATAATAATTGCTCAGCGCCACATAGGAAGATGGCTCGTCCCCTGAAATACTTTGTGCGTATTTGAAAACTTTTTCCGCTTCCTCATAGCGCGCAACATGGTTCAAGGCGGTTGCATACAAAATATGAATAGAATAATTATCCGAAAAACGCTCGCTGCCCAGCTTCAGAACCTCCAGCGTTTTATCAAACTCTCCCGCCTTAATACCGGCGCGTCCGCCCAGATCATAAATATCGGGCTGCTCTGCTCCCAATTTTGCCAGCTTGTCACAGATAGTCAGACAATGCCGGTATTCATCTATAAAATAATGACGAATGGCCAAGGCAAACATGACCTTATAATCCTTGGGATTATCTTTTAAATGGTCTTTCATTACACTAATCTGGTGTTCTATGGCTTCCCGATTTTCTTCAACTTGCGGGGAATTTTTCTTTAATTGCATGGAAATGTCTTTTTATTTTGGCTGTTTTGGATATAAATCATAGCAAAAAATAGATGGAACGCATAAATATTTACTGCCTGTTAAGACTTTTTCTGCTATTGTTAAGTATGAACTCAAGGAATTCGAGTTCTAACTACATATATGAAACTCTAAACCTAGGAAAGGAATAGAACCATGACTGGTGATGTAGCACTAACGTCCGCATTGCGGAATAACTTACTCTCCCTCCAAGACACGCAACGACAGGTTGATCAGACACAATTCCGTCTGTCCACCGGTAAGAAAGTTAATTCGGCTCTTGATAATCCGTTGAACTTCTTCCGTGCGCAGTCTTTTTCGGATCGCGCAAGCGACCTGACAACGCTTTTGGATGGAATTAACCTCTCTATCAGAACTATTGAAGAAGCCGATAAAGGTATTACAGCGATTAACAAATTGCTGGATACTGCCGAATCTATCATTGATGAAGCAAAATCTGCTTACAACGGTTCAGATAGAAACATCGGAACAATCCGTGGCCTTATTTCCACATCGACAACAACAGGTGTGGCAACAACCGGTATGACACTGGATGATCTCGCAGGTGGTATTGAAGGCGTTGGAGCCGGTGATACGATTGATTTCACAATCGAAGCTTTCGGCACAACAACAACAATCCAAATCGCAGCCGGCGATTCTATCACTGACGTAGTGAACGCCCTGAACCAGACAACTGTGTTCGGGAACAACCGTCAGCTTTTGAACGCCACATTTGCGGACGGTGAATTGTCAATTGCCGTAAACACAGGCTTTGAAGTTTCGGATATCGAAAGCATTGATGTCACAGTGAACGATGCCGGTGCAGCCGATCCTGATGCTGAAGTCAACTTTGGTGGAACGATCATCCGTGATACCTCAGGTCAAACACCGATTTATGCCGGTCTTTACAGCCAGCTGGAAAACCTGGAATCTCGTTACGACAAGATTTTGACAGAAATTTCAGCAACTGCGAATGACTCCAGCTTTAACGGTATTAACCTGTTGAAAGGGAATGACTTGCTGACCGTCTTCAATGAAGAGGGTACAAGTAACCTGAACACAACTGGTGACGACTTGACAGCCACTGGCCTTGGCCTATCTGTTGCCGACTTCTCAACTCGAGCAAACGTGGACACACGTTCTGCCCAGTTGGATGATGCGACAACAACAGTGCGCGACTTTGGCGGATTGATCGCAACAGACTTGTCATTGATCCAGACACGCCGTAACTTTACAGAGCAAACAATCGAAACTCTGAAAGCCGGTTCTGATGACTTGACATTGGCAGATCTGAACGAGGAAGGCGCAAACTTGCTTGCCCTGCAGACAAGACAGCAGTTGGGTGTTACCTCTCTGTCCTTGGCTTCTCAGGCTCAGCAGGGAGTACTTCGTCTGTTCTAATAAACAGATCAATATTAATAATTTTAAGGTTAAAGCCCCGAAAAGAAATTCGGGGCTTTTTCTTTTCTTATGTTCTTATCAATAATTTTTTGGTAGAATTTAAGAATGGCAGAATGCTTGCATAGCAAATATGTCCACCTAATTTGTTAGCATATAGAAAGGAAGAATTCCTATGGCCCTCGTAATTGATCTCAAACCCGGTGAAAAAATCCTGATAGGGGAAGCCGTCATTACCAATGATAGCCAGCGCACGCGCCTCCATATAGCGGGAGACGCCCCTATTTTGCGCGAAAAAGATGTCATGCGTGAAGAGGACGCGGCAAAATCTCCATGCAAGCGTGTTTACTTCATTATTCAGGCGATGTATCTGGCGAAAAATCCCAATGAGTTGCATAAATCCTATTTCGATATGGTCGAAGAAATTCAGGAAGCCGCCCCGTCATGTGGCATATTTTTTGCACAGATTAATGAGGAAATTATTAATGACCGTTATTATAAAGCCATGAAACTGGCGCGGCAATTGATAGAACATGAAGAAGAATTGCTTCAAAAAGCCAGGGGCAAAACAGGAACGGAATAGAAGAAGTTAAAAGGAAGTATAAGAATGAGTAATACGCCGCCCAATAACCCCTATGCAAAAGCAGCAGGTGCTTACGGTGACAATGCGCAAAAAAACACCCCTGACCAGCGCGAACTGGAGGGCCGCGTGCTTTTAAAGGCCGCAGGCATGATTAAAGATCTGCAGAAAAATTGGGAAACAGCCAAAAACGATACCGATCTTTTGGAAGCCACGCTTAAATATAATCGCCAGATATGGATGATGTTTTATGATACGGCGATTGAAAACAATGATGGTGATCGCCCTGATGATCTTCGCAGCAATATTATCAATCTGGCCAATTTTATTTTTAAACGCGAAACGGAAATTCTTGCCGACCGCGAACGCGATGTTACAAAGCTGGATGTTCTGGTTAATATTAATAAGGAAATTGCAAGCGGCTTAATCGGCAAAGCAACAATATCGTCCGCGCCTGCACAAACACCAGACGCGCTATTATCCGGTAATAATGCCCCCGAAGCTACTCATGAGAACTCAAAGCATGAGAGTGTTAGCAAAACACAAAATACGCAAAGCATAAATACCGAAAACGTATAAAAAAATGCCTGTGAAAACAGACATTCCAATAAATCTCTATGTCTTATTTTATTGTCTAGGCGACAAGGCTAACCGAACCGGAAACCGGATTTTGCGCTAGCGCCTGTGCGCTAAATGTGGCCGATGCTATTTGTGCTTCAGCAACACGCGTATTGCTCTCAGAACTTTGGCCAGAAACGATAATTTCAGCAGAAGGAATATTAACGCTCGGGGCACTATTATTACTGTTATCTTCGCTAGATGCTTCCCGCACCAAATTACGTACGCTTTGCGTTTCAATCTCAGCCTGCGCTGCTCTGGCGCGCATCGTTGTTTCTGAAGGGAACTGGTTTTGCACATCCCCTGTGTCAGAATCTCTGATTTGCAAAACAGCCTTGTTATATTCATTATTCATTTGAACAAACAAGCTGACATAGGGAGCCAATGGCATTTCAACCTTTTGCAGTTCCTGCAATTTGCTGATACTGGACGCATTTGAAACCTGACCCGCATTGCCACGGACCAAGGTCGCATTTGCTACAGCTGAATTAATTGCTTCAATCATAATATTCCCTAACCAAAAGCATAATTTTCAAACTAGTGCCTATCCCCATAGGCGAAAAAATTACACTTGTCTATTATCATCTTATCGCGTCCTAGTGCAAATGTCAAGGAAAACAACCTGAAAATGGCATTTAAATAACTCGAATCATTAACAAATCCTTAACTACTTCCTCGCTAAAATGGCCTGAAATATGCATTATTTCTTCTCATAAAAAGCAAGAGCCGGAATTCCATCCACAGCTAGATGGAAAAATGGAAAAAAACATATTATACTGGGAGTAGAACCTTAAAAAGTGATTCGCCTGAATTGCACATAAATATCTCTCCCCGCTTAGAGATCAGACCAGATAAAACAGGATATAATTAAAGTGAATTCATTTTTAGAAACGTTAAAACAGCTAGGCCCATCCAAGCTCGCCATTATGGGTGCAATCATGCTTGGCCTGCTTTTATTCTTTGTCTTCGTGTCTTTCAGGGTGGCCACGCCGTCCATGAAACTCTTGTATCAGGACTTGTCCACGATTGATTCCGGCGCTGTTGTTGCAGAACTGGAAGCCAATGGCGTGGCCTACGAAGTTTCCGCCGATGGCGCGCGCATCCTTGTATCCGAACCCGATGTGGGGCGCGCCCGTATGCTGCTTGCGGAAAAAGGTCTGCCCAATGGCGGCTCTTTGGGCTATGAAATTTTTGATAACCAATCGGGCTTTGGCACTACCAATTTTGTACAGAACATTAACCAGGTCCGCGCTTTGGAAGGCGAGCTGTCACGCACCATCAGCTCGCTTGAAAACATCCGTAGCGCTCGGGTGCACCTGGTTTTACCCAAGCGCGAATTGTTCAGCCGCGAATCCCAGGAAGCACGCGCCAGTGTATTTTTGGGAATACAGCGCGGTGCACAGCTTTCCCGCAATAATATTGCCGCCATTCAATCGCTGGTGGCCTCGGCCGTTGCGGAACTGAAAACCGCCAATGTTTCCCTGATTGACAGCGATGGTAATCTTTTGGCGCAAGGCGGGCAGGATGGTGAAGACCTGATGTCCATGAAGGCCGAAGAGCGACGCCTTGCTTTTGAGCGCCGCCTGACACAGAAAGTCGAGGATCAGGTTGCCCGCGTTGTAGGTTACGGCAATGTAAGGGCCACCGTTACGGCGGAAATGAATTTTGATCGTATCAGCACCAATGAAGAGCTATACGACCCCGAAGGGCAAGTCTTGCGCTCTTCCCAGACAACAGAAGAAAACGCTCTTGAGCGCGAAGCACCCGATAATGATGTTTCGGTCGAAAACAACCTTCCTGGTATCGGCAATGATCTCTTGCTGAACGAGCAACAACCCTCGCTGGAAAACAACCGTATTGAAGAAGTTGCCAATTACGAAATCAGCCGCACAGTTCGCTCCACAGTGCGGGAAGTCGGTGAAATTCAAAAGCTTGCTGTCGCCGTTCTCGTGGATGGCCGCTACACGGTCAATGAAGAAGGCGAACGCATTTACGAGCCGCGCAATGAAGAGCAATTACAGCAGATCGAGGCTCTTGTCCGCACGGCCATTGGGTATGATGATATGCGCGGCGACCAACTGGAAGTTATCAATATGCAATTCGCCGATATTGATACAACCCCTGTGGGCGCTGATGACAGCATGCTTTTGGGCTTCAAGAAGTCCGACTTGCTGGATACAGCCGAAATTCTAACGGTTGCCATTATGATTATTCTGGTTGTCTTACTTGTCTTGCAACCGATGGTATCCCGCCTGCTTTCTTCCGAAGGCACGGAAATTGATGAAGGGCTGGAGGCCGATCTTCTGGCCGCCCGTCCCGACAGCCCCGCTTTAGCCGCCCCTGATCTGGAGGAGCCTGAAGGGGTGAATATCGAGGATGATGAAGATTCCATGATCAATATCACCGGGGTTGATGGAAAAGTGAAGGCTTCCTCCATCAAGAAGGTCGAGGAAATTGTCGAAAACTATCCGCAGGAAACGGTTTCGGTTATCCGAAGCTGGATGACACAGGAAAACCAATAACGCACAAGGTATTAACGAGCCATGTCTATGCGCATACGTGAGGATTACAGAACTTTAACCGGGCCTGAAAAAGCAGCTATTTTGATGCTGGCTTTGGGAGAAGAGCATACAGCCCGCATTTTCGAGCATATGGATGATGAAGAAATCATGGAGATTTCACAAACCATGGCCACGCTCGGAAAAGTCGGCCCGAATGTGGTCGAACGCCTGTTCGTGGATTTCGCCGAGCAGATGACGTCCACCAATGCGCTTGTCGGTACGCAAGACAGCACAGAGCGCCTTCTGACCAAGGCAGGCCTCAGCACAGATAAAATCGACCAGATCATGGAAGAAATCCGCGGTCCTGCCGGTCGTACGATGTGGGAAAAACTGGGCAATGTCAGTGAAGAAATCCTCGCAACCTTCTTGCAAAAAGAGTATCCGCAAACGGTGTCGGTTGTTCTGTCCAAAATCTCGACCGATCACGCCGCCCGCGTTCTGGCTTTGTTGCCTGAAGGATTTGCTCTGGAAGTAATTCACCGCATGCTTCGAATGGAAGCGGTACAAAAAGAGATTCTGGATGAAGTCGAAAAGACATTGCGCACCGAATTCATGACCAATCTGGCCAGAACCCAGCGCCGCGATTCCCATGAATTAATCGCCGATATTTTCAATAATATGGAGCGCTCCGTCGAAGCACGTTTTATGGAAGAGCTGGAAAAAAGCACGCCCGATTCTGCCGAGAAAATCCGCTCTCTCATGTTTACATTCGAAGACCTTACAAAGCTTGACCCTTCCGCAATCCAGACGCTCATCCGCGCAGTGGACAAAGACAAGCTTCCGGGCGCTTTGAAAGGGGCAACAGACAGCCTGAAAGATTTGTTCTTCTCGAATATGTCCGAGCGTGCGGCCAAAATCATGAAAGAAGATATGGCTGCAATGGGGCCTGTTCGCTTGCGTGATGTGGAAGAAGCCCAGCAATATATTGTGAATGTTGCCAAAGATCTGGAAGCGCGCGGCGAGATTATTATCGCGTCCGGCAATGAAGAAGACGAAATGATTTATTAAAATCCGAAAGGCACACCAAGACCGTGGGCAAAGATAGCGAAAAATTTCTTTTTAACCAGCATATCTTCGATGAACCGGAGATTGAAGAAGATGAGCACGAAGAGCCTCCTCCTCCCACATATTCCCAGGAAGAACTGGAAACCGCAAAAGAGGAAACCTACAGGCGCGCCTATGAACAGGGCAAAAAAGACGGGCTGAAAGAATCGGCTGCAAGCCGCGAGCAAATGGTTGCGCAAGTGCTACAGAAAATCGGCGAAGATGCGACCGCACTTTTTGTAGCAGAAACCGCCCGCGAGAAAATTTTTGAAGAAGAAAGCGTTAAGCTTGCGCTGACAATTTTTCAAAAATTATTCCCCGAACAAAAAACACTGCACGGCTTTGAGGAATTAAGCGCCTGTTTGACACGCATATTAAAAAAACAGGAAAACCAATCCGAAATTCGCATTGAAGCTCACCCCGATACGGTAGAAGGCGTTCAAAATCATATCGGCACGCTTTCGCTTCCTGCCCAATCCCAACAAAGATTCGATATTATCGGAAATGATTCTCTGGATGCTCTGGCCATTAAAATTTACTGGAAGGATGGCGGCGCGGTAAAAGATATCAGTGCGATTGCCGAAGAAATAAGGACAATTCTGCACGATACACTTGCGGGCACTGATGGAAAACGTCATGATAGTAGAGGTGAGGAACAAACAATTCCAAAGGACGATGGGCCAATCGGCACGGAACCTGCAAGCGCAGATATTCAAGAAGATAAAGACACACAGATAAATCAGAGCGCTGAACCGGATTTCGATCCGAATAGCGCACCACCGGAAGACCAACAAATGGAGAAACCTGATGAGTGATGATGAACAAGGCAATAGCGGCGTAGATGAAACATCGGCTGATGGCGGCGCCATGGGTCAGGATGATATTGATAATATTTTTGATGACGGTGAAGGCGGCGGCATGAATCTCGATGAAATCGAGGGCAGCGATACAGGCGGCATGAGCATGGATCAGGAATTTGAAATCGGCGAGCCAATGGCCGGCGATGTAACGGCTATTTATGATATTCCCGTTCAGATTTCGGCGGTGCTTGGCCGCTCGACCATGCAGGTCAGCCAGCTTTTGAAACTGGGACGGGGTGCGGTTGTTGAACTGGACCGTAAAGTCGGCGAAGCCATTGATATTTATGTGAATAACCGTCTTGTGGCGCGCGGCGAGGTTGTTGTTGTGGAAGACAAGCTAGGTGTCACCATGACAGAAATTGTCAAATCCGATCGATCATAATGGTATTGAATAATTGAATAAAAGCATGAACCCAAAATGAGTGATGCTGCTCAAGATATAAAAGCCGATCAGGGAACAGGCGGCGCTATGCCCACCCTTTCCCTTGCCCAGCCACGTAAAAAGGCCGATCTGGCCACTATTTTCGGGGCGGTTTTTGCTGTTGGTCTTATTGCGGCTGCTATCGCCTTGGGGCAAAGCAATGCAAATTTCTTTAATGTTCCGGCCCTGATGATTGTCTTATTCGGCACCATGGCGGCCACGGCCATTTCCTATACCGGAGAAGAGCTGGCCAGAGCGGGCCATGTTATCGGCAATACGCTGGTAAGACGGATTTACTCGCCCTCGAAACTAGCCACAAATCTGATGGATATTGCCGTTGTTGCCCGCAAAAACGGTATTCTGGCCATTTCCCAATATGATAGCGAATTGCGCAAAGACCCTTATCTTCAGCGCATTATGCAACTTGTTATTGATGGCTATCAACCCGATGATATAGAGCGCATGATGAAAAATGAAATTGACGCTCTTATGGAGCGTCACAAACGCTCGGCCGGTATTACACGCCGCGCTTCGGAAGTGGCTCCGGCTATGGGGCTAATCGGTACGCTTGTGGGTCTGGTGCAAATGCTGGCCGATCTTGAAAATCCCGAAACGATTGGCCCCGCTATGGCTGTTGCTCTGCTTACCACGTTTTACGGCGCCATTTTAGGAACTGTGATCATGGCGCCACTGGCGGTCAAGCTGGAAAAGAATTCCGCCGATGAAGCTCTGGTTAAAACCCTGATTTCCACGGCGGCGGTATCTATCGCGCGGCAGGAAAACCCGCGCCGCTTGGAAATGCTTTTAAACAGCGAGCTTCCCCCGTCCGAGCAAATCGATTATTTCGATTAAAGTTCTCTGAATAACGTATTTATCGTCCAATAACCGCCTCCATAAACATGCGCGGCGCTTGTGCCTCATCAATCTCGCTGTAAACAAAGGGTTTTTCATCAGGATGTGCGCCGAGTTTATATTTATAGAGGCTGCCCTGCTTTATCACAAAAGGCCGCGCCCCCTCTTTAACACAAACAGCGCCCCAATTTTTCTTCAAATCAATGCGGCAGTCTTTTGCAGCCCATCCCAGTGTGTCGCCACCGCAATAAACAATGCGCGTTTTAGCTAAGCGGCCATCCTTATTACCGCCAATGCGAGGCTCTTTTGCAGGCCGGTTACGTTCCACGCGTAATTCCACATCAAGCCCGCGCTCGCGCAATAATTCAAAATCACGCTGAATTTGGGCAATAGCCGTGAGACATTCGGCGCTGTGCAGAGCGCGAGTAAACTCTTTTAGCCGCGGAAAAATTTCACGCCCTGCCCCATACCCCAATCTGATAACATCGAGCTTTTTGCGTTTGGTCAAAATCTTGGCCGCCACGGTTTTAAAATCGCCTTGTAAATCCCGCGGGCATATAACAGCGTTAATGTCGGGCACCAAGGCCGCATTTAAAACATCGGTTTCTTTATGAACGCGGTGAATATGTGCTGGAAATTTTAAACGAAACCCTGACATTTCTTGCCTATCCTATCCTTCTAAAGTGCACTAAGGGTTACTGCCAAAAGGATCGGCCACCAGCAACAAACGAGGACTTTCATTGCCAA